>JAQWEK010000050.1:6437-10159 GCA_028704975.1 Bacteroidales bacterium
GTCTTTAATTAATAACGGCGTCTTTAATTAATAACAGCGTCACAAATTTTTAAAATAAAATAAAATATTATATCATGAGAAATTTAATTAGGGCAATTTTTGTATTGGTATTGGGTTTTTGCCTGGCGTTGTGGCCGACAGTCTCGTCCAAATACATTGTTTTGGTGCTTGGTTGGTGCTTTATTGCAGCCGGAGTTGCTAATATTATTTATGCTTTCACAACAAGGATATTTATTCATATAGTCGGCATGGGTTATCTTACAGCGGCCAGTGCCATTATATTTCTTGCTCTTGGTGGCTGGATGCTGTATATGCCGCAGACTTTTCTTAACATTATAGCATTCTTATTCGGTACCGTACTTGTTGTTTATGGTATAGCACAACTTATTCATACTTACAGATTTACAAAGGGCGGCAAAAACGAGGTGCTGGTTTATACTTTGCCTGTTATAGCTCTGATTATCGGTGTTATTTTCTTCTTTAGGTCAAAAGACGCCATCAAACTTTTAACGATATTTTTTGGCTTTGGCTTGATCTTGTTTGGCGTCGCGGAGGTTATTTTGGACGTGAAATATGTTAAGGCTAAGAGAATTATGAAAGCCGCTGCTGCCGCTGCTGCTGCCAAGATTGAGGCGGAGCAAAAAACTGTCGGCGAGCCTTCAAATGAAAAGGTTGTATAAATTTAAAAGGCAGGTAAAATAGATCACCGTTACCTAGCAGCTTAGCAGAGCGTTACGGTTATTTGGCAACGGATTTTGCCGTATTTGCCGCCCGTATAATATTGGCTTTTTCAACAACCCTATCAAGAAAATTTTCATAATGAAGCACGTAAGAATAATTTCACATATCACAATTGCAATATTTGTTTTTTGTATCACGACAGTTTTTATCATAGTGACTTCCCCTGCGGCATCTGCGCAAAAGGATACAATCAATATATCAGTGCAGAAACAGGCAACCGCAACACAAACAACATCTGCCGATACCCGGCAGATCAATCTTCAGAAAGTTTTGGAATCTCAGTATATGCCTCATTTTCACGGGGTTGTTAATGCAAGATTTGAGTATGAGCCGCGCGGAGGAGATAAGGGAGGGAGCGCTTCAAGCGGCGCAGGTTCTTCAAAATCCGATACAGAAGGATTGAGCAGATTTGAAGTTCGCCACGCTCGTATTGACATGACGGGGAGAGTCACTCCTATTTTTGATTATCGCATCCAGGTAGATTTTTCTGATGAGGGCTCAGTAAAACCGGTTGATGCATATATACACTTTACTCCATTTAAAGGTTTTGAATTGACGGCCGGACAGATGAGAATTCCTTCAACTCTTGATGCTCACAGAAGTCCTGCCAATCAGTTCTTTGCAAACAGATCCTTCATTGCAAAATACGGCGGTTTAAGAGATGTGGGCATGATGCTTGGTTACACATTCAGCAACACTCCGTTCCCAATCATCTTGCAGGCAGGCATTTACAATGGCGCAAGTTTTTCCGAGCAGAAGAACTGGCACGTTGCGCTGTTGCATACATTTAAGGCTCAGTTCCTTGTAAGCAAGCATTGGGTTTTCACATGTGGCATTCAAGACCGCAAACCGGACTCTGTAAGATTTTACATGGTTGATGCGGGCGGATATTATCAGGGCGAGCGTCTGCACGTAGAGACAGAGTATCTGTATTATCACTATGCACACAATGCTTTCCGTGATGTTAATTGCGTGAACGCTTTTGCCAATTATGATTTGCCAATTAAATTCTGCCGCCTTGCATTACTGAGCGGCTCGTCGTCAAACGGCAATACCCCTGACGGCAACTCCGATGCATCAAAATATCTTTTCAAAAAAATCTCATTCTTAGTGCGTTATGATTATATGCAAGATCACAGCAACGGCAAAGTGTTGGCCACACATTCCGGCACATCTGCAACCGGCACTGTCGGGACCCAAACACTTGCAATAACAAATTATCACAGAAGCAGAGCCACTTACGGCATCACGCTAAGCATGGGCAAACCGTTTACTGCAGATCTGCGTCTTAATTATGAAGATTATTTCTACAGGAAAAATGCAGTAATTCCAAAAGGAGAGCAGGATAAGTTTGTAATAGAACTGATGCTTGAGTTCTAATTTATGAACATATTGCATGTGTTTTCCAAGTAAAATTTACATGGTAAACTAAGTTTGTTTTCTTTTTTTGTGCAAACCGTTTGCTGCCGCAGCAAATCAATAGATAATTAACCCTATCACTCCGCCTGTGATGATAACCCATATCGGGTTGGTTTTCAGCCATTGACATGCGGCAAAGGCACCTGCAAAAAGAACCCAGCTGGTCCAGTCAAAAAAATTCTCCTTTGTGATTAGAATTCCTGCGGCGGCGGCAATCATGCCTATCACAATTGGCCGCAGAGTCTTCATTAGAGAGGCAAATAAGTTGCTCTCTTTAAACTTCACATAAAGGTGGCAGATTGTAAGCACCAGAATAAATGACGGCAGCACAACCGCAAAAGTTGCCAACAGTGAGCCAAATACATTGCCTGTTACAGTGTAGCCCACATAAGTTGCGCTGTTTATCCCGACAGGCCCCGGGGTCATCTGGGATATTGCAACAATGTCCGTAAACTTCTCCGCGGTAATCCACGCATGCTTTATAACCACCTCACTCTGAATCAGTGACAGCATTGCGTACCCTCCGCCAAACGTAAAAAGTCCGATGATAAAGAACACCCAGAACAGTTGCAGGTAAATCATCTCTCCCCTCCTTCTTTATCTATATGATTACTACTACTTTGTTCCTTTTTCTTTTTATCCCCAAAGTATCTTCCCATGAAGAAAAATACTCCTACAACAAGCAAAATATAAATAGGCGATACCCTCAAAAAAACAATTGCAACAGCCGTCGCGACAGCAAGCAAAGCCCTATAAACATTTAGATTTGACTCCTTTACCATATCAACAACCGGTACTGCAATAAGCGCAACTACAACCGGACGGATCCCCTTGAAAATTTTTACAACAATGGGATTGTCTCTGAAGCCGGCAAAAAACATGGCAATCAGCAAGATAATGATGAATGATGGAAGACAGCTCCCAAGCGTAGCCACTACGCTTCCCTTATTGCCGCGCAATCTGTATCCTATAAAAATGCTGATATTCACCGCCATAACGCCGGGTGCAGACTGGGCTATCGCGAGTACATCCATAAAATCCTGCAGCCCGATCCATTTTTTCTTCTCCACAACCTCCCTCTGAATAATTGGAATCATAGCATATCCGCCTCCCAGTGTAAATGCTCCTATCTTGGAGAAGCACTTAAATATTTCCCAGTAGCTTACCATGTTTCCTGTTTTATTCTCGACGGTTTTATCCATATTGTAATAAACTTCACCTCTTCTCCATCTCATCATCTCAATTGTACTTTCATGTCATCGTCACATTATTGAGCACAATTGTCCGATTGCGCTGTGCAAAAATAGTAAAATAGCATAAGGGTAAAAAAATTTGCAGGAACAAAAAAAGTACTTATATTTGCATCCCGCTTTTGCGGAGAGACCGGTAGAAGGTGTCTTTAACACAGTCTCGTAGCTCAGTTGGTTAGAGCACCACACTGATAATGTGGGGGTCCGCGGTTCAACTCCGCGCGGGACTACATCTGGGGGACTAGCTCAGTTGGCTAGAGCACCTGCTTTGCAAGCAGGGGGTCAAGGGTTCGACTCCCTTGTTCTCCACAA
>JAQWEK010000051.1 GCA_028704975.1 Bacteroidales bacterium
GGTCTTTATTCAAGAGCTTAAACATTGCGTTTCAAATATCTCGCGAGAGTGTTTCTATCGACCTTGCAAATAGTGGCTATTTTTCTTTTTGAAATATTCTCTTTAAGTAATTCGGTTATTAATACATCCTTTCCAAACAACTTGTGTTTTTCGGGACTGCTTTTTCTCCCTTTAGGTCTTCCCAAAATAACTCCCTCAGCCTTTTTCCTTGCCAACGCCTCTTTTGTCCGCTGACTGATTAGATTCCTTTCTATCTCTGCACTCAGACCGAATGCAAAAGCGAGTACCTTGCTTTGAATATCATCGCCCAAGCGGTAATTGTCTTTAATTGTCCACACTCGACATTCCTTTGTCATACAGATATTCAGGATTTCCATAATCATAAAAAGGTTTCTACCGAGACGAGAGAGTTCGGCACAGATAATCAAATCATCTTTTGTTGCCATTTTCAAAAGTCTGCCAAGCTCCCTCTTGTTGTAGTTCTTGGTCCCGCTGATGGTCTCTTCTATCCACCCATCAATTTTCAAGTTTTCTTTAGTGCAGAAGTTGTTTATTTCAAACCTCTGGTTCTCAACAGTTTGTTTGTCGCTGCTAACCCTTATGTAGCCATAAATCATAATCTTGTTTTTTAGTGATAAATGGCTTTAAGATATTTTAATTCTTTGATTATAAAAAATATGGATATCTATAAAGAAATCAGATTCCAACTCTCTCCTATCCCCAGATATAAAATTACGAAAAAAGCTATATATCCAAACTTTTACTTATCTTTGTTACCGTCGTAACTATAACGAACGTAATTAAAACTATATGAAATTTTACAATAGAACAAGTGAGTTAGCAGAACTGAAACGGATACAAAATCTATCATTTAGCGACCATTCTCGTTTGACAGTGGTTACCGGCAGAAGGAGGATCGGAAAAACAAGCCTCATAATGAAGTCGGTTGAAGATTTGCGGACTGTCTACCTATTTGTCAGCCGCAAAAGTGAAGCAACACTTTGTTCCGAATTTGTTCCGATTATAAGCCAGTCGCTTGATACGTTCGTTCCTGCGGAAATACGCACTTTTCGGTCGTTATTTCAATATTTGATGGAGTTGGCTTCGCATAAACCGTTCAATTTGATAATTGATGAGTTTCAAGAGTTTTATAACATCAATAAATCCGTATATAGCGATATGCAGAACATTTGGGATTCTTACAGTAAAAAGTCTAAAATGAATTTGATAGTATCGGGTTCTGTTTATTCGTTGATGCAGAAAATATTCCAAAACAAGAAAGAACCTCTATTTGGCAGAGCAGATAATATCATCAAACTTTCAGCATTTGATTTGACTACACTGAAAGAAATCATGCGAGACTATGATTCCAATTACACTAATGATGATTTGCTCGCTCTTTATTCTTTCACCGGAGGAGTTCCCAAGTATGTCGAATTGTTCTGTGATAACATTCCGTTGACCATAGATGAAATGATTGCGTTTATGATTAGGGAAAACTCTCCATTTATCGAAGAAGGAAAGCATTTGCTAATAGAAGAGTTTGGCAAGGATTATGCCACCTATTTTTCTATCCTCAGTGCAATTTCGGGAGGTATAAATACGCAGCCAGAAATAGAATCTGCATTGGGGAATAAAAGCATCGGCGGACAAATTAAGCGACTGATTGAGGATTATAATATCATTGTTCGCAAACGCCCGATACTTGCTAAAGAAGGGAGTCAAGCTGTCCGATATGAAATACAGGATAATTTTATCCGTTTTTGGTTCAACTACTTTGACCGCAATCGTTCTCTTATAGAAATAAAAAACTTTGTTAGTTTGCAGGCTATTATCAAAGCAGACTATCAGACTTATTCGGGCATTATGTTAGAGCGATATTTCAAACAACAATTTGCTGAAAGTTTCCAATATCGTGCTATTGGTTCGTGGTGGGAACTTAAAGGCAATCAGAATGAGATTGACATCGTTGCCCTGAAATTGGAGAAAAACCAAGCAGTAGCGGCAGAAGTAAAGCGGCAAAAGAAAAACTTTAAGCCTGAACTACTTGCAGCAAAGGTGGAACACCTTAAGAATAAGTTGTTGCCAAAGTATCAGGTAGAGATAGTTTATTTGTCACTAGAAAATATGTAGGCTATTTATTCTTGTTTAATGCATTAATATAAAGTGCATATGCAATCTTTATCCGGTATTGAGGTTTTGTGAGAAATTCTTTGTGAGGTTTCTTGGAAAAAGTATATCCCTGAAAGATTTAATTCTCAGGGATATACCAATTTTAAAATTTGTGGTGCCTCCGGGAGTTGAACCAGGGACACAAGGATTTTCAGTCCTTTGCTCTACCAGCTGAGCTAAGGCACCATTGATTTAGGGCTGCAAATATAGGGATAATTTTTAAATTTGCAACAATGATTGAGGAAGCGGAAAATATGAATAATCAAGATACCATCGTGAAAAAAATGTTTATATCTGTAATTCTCCCAATCAAATTTGAGGGAGAGGTATTCTACATTCTGCCTCCCGACAGTTATTCCTCATACTCGGACTCCGCTGCCGCTGCAAATTCTGATATTTTTTCTTCACTTGCCGGCAGCCGCGTGCGTGTAATGTTTGGCAAAAGAATTCACAGCGGAGTAATACGCAGAGTTGTTGAGGAGAAAGATTTGCCAAGACAATTCACGGAGATAAAGGTCAAAGATGAAAAGAACGGTGTCATGCGCACGGAGCTTAAACCAATTGAATATAAGCCAATTCTATACATAGAGGACCTTCCAAAAATCACCTCTGAGGAGATAAAATTCTGGGACTTAATTGCACACTATTATTTATGCAGCACCGGGGAAGTTTTCAGGGCTGCCTACCCTATTTTAACAATTAAGCAAGAGTCAATTAAATCATTGACCACGCCGGAAAAAGCGTTTGAGAAAATAAAAGAAGATGACGGTAGAAAAAAAACAGCTGCAACAAAAAAGAGGAACAAATCAAAAAAGAAAGCCGCTGAAGAACCTTTAAATGAAATTGTTACAGAAGAGAAGGAAGAAAAGACAAATGATGATAACTACAAAGTTTTCTCTTTTATTGATGCACATATTCCCGTATTATCTGATGCACAGCAAATTGCATACAAGCAAATCAAAGAGCAAATAGGAAAGAAGCCTGTGCTGATGGAGGGAGTAACGGGAAGCGGAAAAACAGAGATTTACATAAAGCTTGCAGACGAGTATTTGAAAAACGGAAGAAATGTTCTTTATATGGTACCGGAAATTGCAATGAGCAGGCAGATGGAACGCCGTCTGCACGAGCATTTTGGGAGCCGTTTGTTTGTGTTTCATTCAGAGCTTAATCAGGCGCCCAAAAAACTCCTGCGGGATATCTTAACATCTCAGCAGTCAAAAAGCAAGCTAAGTGCATGTAGTGAAGCGGCTATTGCACCTGCCGCCGGTGGCTCGGGCAAGAAGGAACCGATTGTCATATTGGGTACGCGTTCATCATTGCTGTTACCTTTTGATAATCTGGGACTCATAATCATAGATGAAGAACATGACGCCAGCTATAAACAAACAGAGCCGGCACCAAGATACAACGCCAGGGATTCCGCAATCATGCTTGCCGGGCTACACAATGCTCAAGTATTAATGGGCTCTGCAACGCCTTCATTGGAAAGCCGTTATAACTGCATTATAGGCAGATTTGCAAAGGTTGAACTCAATGAGAAGTATTATAAGGCTAATGATCCGGACATCACGCTGATTGATACAATTTGGACAAGGCGCAGCGGGCAAATGAAAGGGAGCTTTTCACAAGAGCTCATAAATGAAATAAAAAAGACCATTGCAGAGGAAGGACAGGTAATAGTATTCCGCAATATGCGCTCCTATTCTCCTGTTGTTCAATGTACTGAATGCGGAGAAATTCCGCGTTGCCCGCACTGTGACGTACCGTTAAGCTATCATAAGTACGATAATACTTTGCGCTGTCATTACTGTGAATATCAGACAAATTTTACAGGCGTTTGTCCCAAGTGCGGTAACCGCTCTATGGAGGCAAAAGGTGTCGGGACGGAGAAGCTGGAGGAGGAATTAAAAGAACTTTTCCCGGAGGCCAAAATTGCCAGATTTGATGCCGATATTGCAAAAAGCAAAACTCTGGAAGATAAAGTATTAAAGGAATTTGCGGAGGGCAATACAGATATTCTTGTAGGAACTCAGATGATAAGCAAGGGCTTTGATTTTAAGAATCTAAATCTGGTTGCGGTCATCCAGGCAGACACCATACTTGGTATGCAAGATTTCAGAGCCGATGAAAGGGCAATTCAGCTCTTCACCCAGCTCATGGGAAGAACAGGCCGTCGGGATAAAAAAGGAAAATTCATAATCCAGACCAACCAGAAGAAACACCCTGTAATTGAATATATTGCAAATATAAATAATGCTGCCGACAACAGCAACGCACAGGATGCCGATATTGTTGAAACTCCCGACAGTTATAACTCCCTGCTGGATGAAAGAAGACGGTTCGGTTTCCCTCCTTACGTTAGAATGGTTACCATAACAGTCAGGGAAAGAGACAAAAACGCGCTTGATGAAATCTCAAAAGCGGTAGGCAAAATACTTAAACTGTCCAGAAGTTTTGCAAGTCAAGAAGTTACAGGCCCATTTCCGCCGCGCATAGAAAAAGTGCGGAATGATTTTCTGCTATGTTTTAATGTAAAGTTTGCCAGAGATAAAATGCTGGAAGCAAATAAAGACGCTCTAAAAAAAGCGCTGGATACTCTTAAGGCCCAGGACTCTATAATAATCGATGTTGACCCGCTGTAATATACCCCTGGCCTACAACAACTTTAATGCTTTTTGGTACAAGACTGAATTTGATAGGAGACGTACCGACCGCCTCTCCGTCAATCTCAATTCTAGTCTCTGGATCTGTTTTAATTTCAATCTCTCTGCACTGTTTAAAAATAACTTTTGGAATCTGATAGATGCTGCCGGAAAACAAAAGCCGAAAATTGCGCAGCACTTTGTACTTTGACATTTTCTTTATAATGGTCAAGTCCATAAGTCCGTCATCCACAGCCGCATTTGGGGTTTGCTGCATACCTCCTCCGTTAAATCTTCCAATACCGACGGCACCGGAAAAAACAAGCCCGTTATAAAAAGGCTCGCCATCCGCAACAATCTCAAAATGCTTGGAAGAGAAATTAATGAAGGTATTAAAAGTGCTTCTCAAATAGAGCCACTTGCCGTACTTTCCCTCATCTTTTAAATTGTTATACTTCAAATTTACCACAGCATCATAACCCAGCCCCGCAACATTTGCCATATAACGAGTATGCTCCACTCTGGTTTCAAAAAAATCGACCTTTCCCACATCCTGCAACACGGTCTTTTTCTGCGCCAAAGATTCCACCGCCTCTGAATAAGTTTTTGAAATGCCGTACATTCTAATCCAGTCATTGCCGGTACCTGTCGGGATTACGGCAAGGCACACATCAGTTGTGGAAACCACTTTTTGAATAAACAAACCATTTACCACTTCATGAATTGTTCCGTCTCCGCCTATTGCCACAATATTTCTGTAGCCATCCGTAACCGCCTTCACTGTCAATTCTATAGCATGATATTTATGCTCCGTAAAAACGCAGGTAAAATGAACCCCCCTGTTATACATCTGATTAGAAATAACAGGCCAATCCTTTAATCCCCTGCCGCTTCCGGCCTTGGGATTCACAATTACCATCCAGACATCAGAGAATATATTAGACATTTTATTAACAGGCAGCTCTTTTGTGTTGAAAACTTACCGCCCGCAAAATTAATAAATTCCGCATAGCTAAAAAAGATTTAGTATTTTTGCACAATATGCATGTTTATATGGGAAAAGTAATTGCTATATCAAACCAGAAGGGCGGAGTGGGCAAAACAACCACTGCCATAAACCTTGCCGCATCGCTTGCAGTGCTGGAGAAAAAGACACTCCTGATTGACGCGGATCCACAGGCAAATGCTACTTCCGGATTAAATTTTAATCCGGATTCCAAGGATAAAAAGACCGTATATGAGGTTCTTACAGGCATCACTCAAATGAGCGACGTGCTGAGAAAGACGGAAATCAAGAATCTGGATATGGTCACGGCCGGCATAGACCTTACCGGGGCTGAAATTGAAATGGTGGATTTGGATAAAAGGGAATTTGTGCTTAAAGAGGCAATTGATTCAGTTAAAGAGAATTATGAGTATATAATTATTGACTGCTCGCCTTCCCTTGGCATCATAACCGTTAATGCTCTTACAGCTGCCAATTCAGTAATAATACCTGTTCAGAGTGAATTCTTTGCATTGGAAGGGCTTGGCAAACTATTAAATACAATAAGGCTGGTACAGAAAAACATGAACCCTCAGCTGACAATAGAGGGCTTCCTTCTTACAATGTATGACTCTCGCCTAAAGCTTGCAAATCAGGTTGCGGACGATGTCCGCCGTCATTTTGGTTCAATGGTGTTTGAGACTGTGATCACTAGGAATGTCCGCCTGAGCGAGGCTCCAAGTTTTGGCAAGCCCGTCATTTTGTATGATGCATTATCCAATGGATCAAACAATTACTTAAATCTTGCAAAAGAGGTTATTGCAAAAAACGGCACAGCAGTTAATGCCGCAAAAAATGAAAAATAGTTATGCCTAAATTAAAAACAGGACTGGGAAGAGGACTAAGCGCTCTTATAGAAAACGCCACTCAGGAAAGAGAAAATGGTGAGTTTGTAAATCAGCCGTCTGCCGCTAAAGTTCCCGACAGTTCTCCTACTCAACTTGTCTCCATACAAGAGATAGAGATAGATGAAATTGTTCCTAATCCTTACCAGCCGAGAACTGAATTTGCACAGGAAAAGTTGGATGAACTTACAGAATCTATAAAGATGATGGGATTGATTCAGCCTATCACAGTTACAAAAAATAAGGCGGGCAAATATCAGATAATCAGTGGAGAAAGAAGGTTCCGTGCAAGTTCGGCCGCAGGACTTAAGACTATTCCGGCATATATTAAAGATGTGAGCGAGGATGCGATGCTGGAGATGGCTCTTGTAGAAAATATCCAAAGAGAGGACTTGGACCCGATTGATGTGGCCTTAAGTTTTCAAAGATTAATAGATGAATGTTCTTTAACACAAGAGGCTCTTTCTCAGCGTGTAGGAAAAAACAGAGCCACTATTGCAAATTTTTTAAGATTACTTAAGCTTCCTCCGGAAATTCAATTTGCTATTAAAGCAAATAAGATTTCCATGGGACACGCAAAAGCATTGCTTGGTCTGGAAAAGGATACAATCAAGCTAAAGCTTGCAAATCAGATAATTGAGTATGATCTGTCGGTGAGGCAGACAGAAGAAAAAGTTAAAAAGCTTAACGGAAGATTTGTTGAGAAGGAGAATAATGGGCAAAAAACCGCGGGCGATCTTGCAACCGCAACGGAAAGCGGCAGAGGGGTTGCGGAAATTCTTCAAAAATATTTTAAGGGCAGCGTGGCAATTAAGCCCCGCAAGAAGGGCGCAGGAGATTTGACAATTCATTATCAGTCAGATACACAACTTGAAGATTTTCTAAAGGCATTAAGGGAACATAATTTGTAGTTGAGCTGAAAAATTGATTGTGCAGAAACGATTCACCAACATATTTATATCGGCACTTGTTGCAGGGATGTGCTTCTTTGCTCCGGGCGGCGCTAAGGCACAAATCAAAACAGACGGGGCGTTCATAAGCAATGCTCCTCCTGCAGCCGGCACAATGAAATCTACAACTCAGACAGATTCACTGAATTATGGAAATGACACTTCCACTTTCAGACCGCAATATTCCCTTAAAAGATATTTTAAAGCGCTTGCCCACAAGGACACAATGTCTATATCATATATGTTTTTGGGTCAAGCAATTGTTCCGGGGACGGGACAATTGTACAATCATCAAGCATGGAAAATTCCGATTGTATATGGAACCCTTGGAGGTTGCATTGGGGGGGCGGTGCTGGCAAATCAAAAATGGAAAAAGGATGGAAAAGAGAGCGCCAAAGATTTAAGAAACTACCTGATACTTGGTGCGATAGGCTCTTACTGGGGCTCCCTTATGGATGCTAC
Source organism: Bacteroidales bacterium (assembly GCA_028704975.1). Taxonomy (GTDB): domain Bacteria; phylum Bacteroidota; class Bacteroidia; order Bacteroidales; family UBA932; genus Egerieousia. The sequence continues at coordinate 8,117 of JAQWEK010000051.1, forward strand.
GGTAAGTTTCAAATCTCATGAAAAGCCTCTTCCGGCCAGAGCTTCATTTTATTCCACATTGCTGCCCGGACTCGGCCAGGCCTACAACGGAGATTACTGGCACATTCCTGTTTATTATGCCGGATTTATGATAAGCGGGTATTGCTGGGCGTTCAACCAAAAGCAATATAGAAGATATAGAAACATGTATATAGACAAAGCGGCCGGAACCTATACCGGATCTTTATCAAATGATGATATTATCTGGTATAGAGACCAATACAGGCGCAACAGAGATTACTCCGTCATTGCAACCGTTTTGATATATGCACTTAACGTTATAGATGCAAACGTGTTTGCACATTTCAGTCACTTTGATATAAGCGATGATTTATCATTCAACGTCCAGCCTGCTATAATACAAGAAGGAACCCCGCTGCCTATGCCGTCACAAACTTTTTACGGATTCAACAGCGGTTACTCTGCAACCAAAATCGGATTTCAAATGAGTATTAACTTTTAATATTTTTTGGAGTCTAATTGATATTGGAGAGGTTTTTGAGAGGAAAATAAAACCATTGAAAATTATAAAATATTAACTGATGAAATTTAGAAAAGTTACTGTTTTGCTGATTGCCACGTGCACACTAATGTGCTTTAGTTCAAACACATACGCACAATTATTCAAAAGCAAGAAGCAGCTGACAGAAGAAAATGCAAGACTTAGAAAGACAATAGATTCATTAAAAAATATACTTGGCGAGGGTGAAATTGCCATATCGGATACAACAGGTGCGGAAGACTCTATAAACCCCGGAGGCATTAGTCTTATTGAGAACAATTTATTTGAAACGGAGACCCCGGGCTCTAATCCGGACAGTTTATTAAGTATATGGTACTTGCAGAAGCAATTAACCATAGGTGACATACAAACTATTGATCTTGACAGCGTCAATTTTACCACAAATATTCCCGATGAAGTTTATATTGAGAAGTTAAAGAAGATGAATTCTTTCATCCCCATTCCCTACAATAAAACTGTAAAAAACAGCATAATCTTGTACACAGAAAAACGTCCTCACCTTGCCTCCATGATATTGGGACTTAGCTCTTATTACCTTCCGATTTTTGAAGACGTTTTTGAATCTTACGGACTCCCTAGAGAACTGACAACGCTGGCAATTATAGAATCCGCACTAAATCCAATGGCCGTATCCAGAACAAATGCAAGAGGCATGTGGCAGTTTATGAGAACAACTGCAAGGCAATACGGACTGGAAATAAACTCATACGTTGATGAGCGTCTGGACCCTGTAAAATCTGCCGTTGCGGCTGCAAAATATTTGAGAGACGCTTACATGATTTTTGGAGACTGGACCCTTGCAATAGCTTCATATAATTGCGGTTCCGGCAACATCAATAAAGCAATCAGACGCGCCGGAAGCAAAGACTTCTGGTCTGTTTACAGATATCTTCCCTCTGAAACAAGAGGTTATATTCCAAACTTTGTCGGAGCTCTTTATCTGCTAAATTATTACAATGACTATAACATTGTTCCGGCAAAAGTTTCATTGCCGGCTCATGTAGATACATTCAGAATTCACAAAAATCTTCATTTTGAACAGATATCAGACAATATTGGAATACCTGTAGAAGAATTAAGACAGTTGAATCCTCAATATCTGCATGATATAATTCCAGGCTCAGAAGCCGAATATATTCTTAACCTGCCGTATAATTATACTGTTCCTTTTGTAGACAAAGAGCAAAAGATTTACGCATATAAAGACAGCATATTCTTTAACCCTATTGTTTATAACAACTACAAAAAAGCGGAATCAAGCGGAGATGAGGATTCCTCCGTTTCCGCCGGCCATGGCAGCGGTCCGTCCAGGCAACGGACGCTCTATCACAAAGTTAGACGCGGAGAGACGCTTAGCGGAATTGCAAGAAAGTATGGAGTTACCATGTCTCAGCTTAAGAAGTGGAA
>JAQWEK010000052.1 GCA_028704975.1 Bacteroidales bacterium
GTTGACGTATACAGGGAATGTGATGTGGTTGAGGATGTTCTGAGAATTTACGGTTATGACAACGTGGATCTTCCGGAGCATATGGTAAGCTCTGTTAATGTTGCTCCAAAACCGGACCCGGAGAGAGTTAGAATGCTTGCATCCGAATATCTTTCTGCAAACGGATTTATGGAGATGATGAATAACTCTCTGACTAAGAGCGATTATTACGATTCTCTTACGACTTATCCGCGCAAAAATTGTGTGATGATTTACAATCCGCTAAGTTCAGATTTGAACTGCATGAGGCAGACTTTAATTCTTAACGGACTGGAGGTAATTGCTTATAACATTCACCGTCAGCAGACGGAACTTAAACTGTATGAACTTGGAAATGTCTACTCTTTTAATCCGGACTATGTAAAAACGGAGGAAGAAAAGAGCATGTTAAAGGCTTATACAGAGCGTCCCAAGTTAGTAATGTTAATCACCGGAGAGGGGCAGAAAGGATGGAGAAACTGTACTGTTGCCGGAGATTATTTCTCATTGAAAGGTTATATGGAGCTGTTGCTGAGGAAGTTTGGAGTAGAACTTAAAGATTTGAATTATTGCGGGGCGGCGGCGGATATCTTCTCAGACTGTCTGTCATACAAAGTCCAGGGCGGAAAAGAGATTGCTATAATGGGCACTGTATCAGCCGCTTTATTGCGTAAATTTGGAATCAAGCAGAAAGTATATGCGGCAGAGATTTCATGGGATGTGCTGCTTAAGAAGGTAAAGAATAACCATATGTCATTCACGGAATTGCCTAAATATCCGGAAGTTAGAAGGGATTTGGCTTTGCTGCTGGATTATGATGTCCCATTTGCCGATATTCGCAAGGTGGCTTATGCTACTGAAAAAAAGGTGCTTAAGGAGATTTCTTTATTTGATGTTTATACGGGGGATAAGATTCCGGAGGGCAAGAAGCAGTATGCTATTAATTTTGTTTTGCAGGATCCCGACAAAACCCTTACAGACCAGGCGGTCGAGGCTATCATGAAGAAACTTCTTGAGACATTCAAAAAAGAATTTAAAGCTGAGTTAAGATAATTTTTGAAATTGCTATTAAGATAAACTATATGGAGAATTTGTTGGATAAATATCAATTTGAACTGACCTTACAAGCAATTGACACAGAGTTGAATGAAGTGCGCAGTAATTTGCAGTTGATGATGACCCAGGAGAACTTTGCAAAATCCCTGAGTTTCATAGACCTCACATCTCTGCACTCAACGGACACTACGCAGAAGATAGCGTCAATGGTAAAAAAAGTAAACTATTTTAATGCGCACTTTCCTGAGTATCCTCTTCCTGCATCAATTTGCGTTTATCCCAATTTTGCAAAAACCATAAAAGATTTTTTAAGCGTTAGCGGCGTGGGCATTACAACGGTTGCCGGATGTTTTCCTACGTCCCAAAGTTTTCTGAGCGTTAAGAAAGCGGAGTGCAGGTGCGCAGTAGAAGACGGTGCCAATGAGATTGATATAGTGCTGGCTCTCAATGCGTTTCTGGCAGAAAATTATGATGCGGCGTTTAATGAAATCAAGGAGATAAAAGAAACCGTCGGGAATAATACTTTAAAAGTTATTCTGGAGACAGGTGCTCTTGTAAGCATAGAAAATATTGCAATGGCTTCATTCCTTGCAATGGAGGCGGGAGCGGATTTTATAAAAACTTCTACCGGAAAAATGGAACCGGCTGCAACTCCTATGGCTGCGATTGTGATGTGCGAATGCATTAAAGCGTATTACAAAAAGACGGGAAGAAAAGTAGGGTTTAAGGCGGCAGGCGGTGTTAAAACACCGTCAGATGCTATCACGTATCTTGCTATTACTCAAAGTATTCTGGGAAATGAATGGATAACTCCGCAACTGTTCCGTTTGGGGGCGAGCGGTCTTGCAAATAATTTGCTTAGCATACTCAAAGGAGAAACAGTCAGTTACTTCTAATTCCCTCAAGATGTTCTTCTTAGGTATCTGCAAATTTTATTTTGTAGAGAGTTTCTGTACAGGCGTTACTCCCTGTTCTTGCTGTCTATCAGGATAGTAACGGGACCGTCATTTGCAAGTTCAACCTTCATGTCTGCTCCAAATGTACCCGTTTGGATGTCATGGCCCATCGCTGAGCTTAAAGAGACAATAAATTTTTCATAAATCGGAACGGAAATTTCCGGCTTTGCAGCGCGGATGTATGACGGGCGATTCCCTTTTGCGGTCATTGCCATAAGGGTAAATTGACTGATTAGCAGAATATTGCCTCCAATGGCAGTAATCGGAAGATTCATAACGCCACCTGCATCATCAAAGACGCGCAGATTTATAATTTTCTTTGTGAGCCACTCAATATCTTCATCGCCGTCGTCCTCCCCAATGCCTACAAGAATCATAAAGCCTTTCCCTATCTCTCCTTTGACATTTCCGTCAATTGTTACTTTTGCACGTGTAACTCTCTGAATAACAACTCTCATAAAATATTCCACTACCTTATTATCATGATTCTATCAAAATTGATTATTCAATTATCATGGCTCTATCAAGATCTCAACTTAGATATCATAACTCTATCAAGATTACCCTTTTATTTGAACCTTAAAGCCCGCGTCAACAAGCGGCTTTGCAATCTCCGCCATCTCCGCCGGAGTAACTTTCTGCAAATCTTTAGCGGGTGTGTCGCGGTCCAAAGTATACATCATTATCTCTCTAGGCTTCAGCTCTTTAACAAGCTCAATCCATCTCTTGCAATGCTCGGCATTTCTGCAATCGATACTCTTGCCGTCAACCGTGCCGCGTAAAAACATAGTCTGCAAAATGAAATTGCCTTTGAACAATTTTATATTTTCGATAGTTTTATCCAGTGAATATGCGGCGTAAGGTCTGTCTATAAAATCTACATACTCTTTGATTGCAGAATCAATTTTAAGAATAGGATTGTCAATCTTCATTAGAGCTTCACGTACCTCTTTACGTCCTATTTGTGAGGCGTTTGTAAGCACGGAAACCTTTGCGGAAGGATACAGTTCATCACGCAACTTAAGGGTAATATCTACAATCTCAGGAAATTCGGGATTAAGAGTAGGCTCGCCGTTGCCTGAAAAAGTTATTGAATCAACCTTTGTCCCGGCCGCATCGAGTTCCCTCAAGCGTTTTTCCAAAGCCTCTCCAACTTCCTCTTTAGTAGGGAGTTTCTTGTCATTATGATTATCTTTATTCCATCCGCATTCACAATAAATACAATCAAAACTGCAGAATTTCCCAAATTCCGGAAGCACGTTAATGCCAAGGGAACTGCCTAATCTTCTGCTGTGAATAGGCCCGACTATTATTGTGTTATATAATTTTGTTGACATGATATTACTTGTTGATTATAATCCAAAATTAAATTTATTCAAATCAAATCAAATTTAGTTTAATTTAATTTGCTCCAAGTTAAAAGGACTCTTGTCATGCAAGACGTTTAGACTTGCTGCCGCCTGTAAGCTTAAAATTATTAAAGTCGATTTTGTCTATCAGAACAATACCCGGTTTTTTGCCAACGGTAATGCTGCCCAACTCTTTTTCTCTACCAATGGCGGTTGCACCGTTAATGCAAGCCCATCCCAAAATTTCCTCAAGCGGAATCTCAGGAAAGTGCTCCTGCAGACATTTAATCTCTTCTACCATGGAGAGTACCTTATTGCTTGACAGACTGTCTGTTCCAAGGCATATTCTAAGTTCATTCTTTCTCATTAAATCCAGCGGAGGAAGTGCCCTATGAATGAAAATATTTGAAAGCGGGCAAATTGTAAAAAAAGGCTCAACAAGTTTTTGCCTTGCGTAATCTATTGCTTTCTGGCTGATTACAACATTGTGTACAAGGCTTATTCTTCCGCGTACCGGCTTTTTAGAAAACTTAAGCAGCCTGTCAATAAAATATTGAAGCGCAGTTGTGCCTGTAACCGGAGGAGTTGAAAGGTTGCGCCCTTTATAATTCTCCTCCAGTGCGCCCGTTCCTTTCATAATCATGTCCTCTTCCTCCTGGCTCTCTTGTGAATGGTATGAAAGATAACCGCTCTTAAGACCCTCTTGTGCAGCCATTTCCAGCAGTGCAGGACTCATTGTGTAGCAAGAGTGGGGGGTGACCGCAGCATCAAGCCCCATTGCAAGAGCCTCATTTTGCAGCGCAATTCCGCTATTTAAAACCGCTTTGGCATCTTTGGGTTCTGAACCAAACAGCTCAATGAATGTTCTAAAATATACGGGTGAATTTTTTTTGAACTCAAAACTTTCATTGCAGTTGCTGATATCTGCGCAGCCTGCAATCCCTTGATTATAAAAGTTTTCAAATTCAGTTTTCATTGCGGCAAGACGTCCCGGCTTCTCAACGGTTTCCCTGAGCGCGTTAATTTGAGTGATAAAACCGCTCATACCGGTGGCCTCTTTAAACGCTCCCTTAAGATGAGATAACTCAATGTGACAGTGAGCATTAACAAATCCCGGACAAATCACGCCATTATAAAATTCAACCTCTCCGGCCGCCGTGTTTTCCGGCTTTCTGTCCGCAGCAGCCGCAACTTCCACATTTGCCAACTGCCTTATTTCCAGTATTTCTCCATTGTCACCGACAGTTACGCACCCGTTCTTAATAGGTGCAAAACTCTTATGTGCCGTATCCGTTGTAAATAGTAAATCCGCCGCTATCTTTCTCATGATAAATCCCTATTTTTTTCCATCTCTGCGTTCTTTGAAAGCATTGTTTCTGTCATCTTCTTTCTGCATATCCGGCTGCCTTCCGTGGTTTATAACATCAATTCTGTTAATGGTGCCGTCTTTCTGAAGCTCTTTTCTGAATTTTTCCCTCTGCTTCTTGGCTTGTGCGCTCATGTGAATATCAGCAGATTGTACATCTCCCTCGCCAGGAACAAAAACTTCTCCTACCTGTTTTGACGTTGCACCTGTCTGCATGCCGCCTTGAACCGGATTTGTCTGTGCGCCGCCCTTAGTACGATGCAACGCGTCAGCCATCACATAATTCTTACATTTGTTAATGCTCACATTTTTCTGCCACCATTCACTGTTCTGCGGAACATCGGTAGCAAAAGAATCCATCATGTTGCACAAATAATCTTCATCCTGGGCAACAATCCATCGCTGAGCTCTAAGACGGGGACTGGAAGCAACATAAGCTCCCCCCCTCAATCTGATTGAATCCATAACGGGATACGAACCGTACATGCCGCCGCCGCCAAGTGTATTCAATTTAGCCTTAAGTATATCCTCCGCATTTTTAAGAATCTTGGAATATGTGTCTTTATCCGCCAGATAATACGTTAATGATTGCCTGTATTCAAGCAGGGTGCAGCCGTACTTGTCAAAAATGGGCTGATACATGAGCAGAGAATCGGACGCCGCGGAAAACTCCGGATTTTGTTTTGCAAACTGGTCCGCAAGATACATCTGTCCCACTATCTCCGCCATCTTGCTCTTGCTCAAGATTTTATCTTTTTGGCAAGAAGACAGGAACAGGGAGAATGCAGCCGTGCAAACAAGCACTGTTGGCCCTAATATCCTAAATTTCAATATGTTATTTAAAAAATTCAATGTTCAAAAAATCCAAAAAACCTGTCAAATCACCTCACCATGCAGCAGAGCCCCTCTCATATCGGGCAAAGTTAAGTTTTTATTATTATTTTTGCCATAATGAAAATCAATCCTCCAAAATTCATAAAAAAAATGTTCCCGCAATTCATTTGGAGTTTGCCAAATGACAGGAACGAGGTTTACCTGACCTTTGACGACGGACCTCGTCCCGAGGTAACTCCATGGGTGCTTGATCAGTTGGACAAATACGGGGCCAAAGCAACTTTTTTCTGTCTTGGAAAAAACGTGGAGCTTTTTCCCGAACTCTATAATGAAATTTTAAGGCGAGGGCATGCCGTTGGCAATCACTCATATAGCCATGTTAAAGGGTGGGGCATGAAGACGGGGGATTACGTGCGCGATATAGATACGGCGGGAGATTTAATTCATTCAAATCTTTATCGTCCGCCTTATGCGCGCATTGGACCAAATCAGGCTCGCGTCCTTGGAGAACGCTATAATGCAATACTTTGGACAATTATCAGCAGAGATTATAACCGGCGTCTTACGGGCAAAGGATGCGCAAGAAATGTTGTAAAATATCTTGAGCCCGGCGTTATAATCGTATTCCATGATTCTGTTAAATGTGCTAAGAATCTGTGGGTTGCATTGCCAATTGTCCTTCAGGAAATAAAAAGCAAGGGCTTGCACAGCGCAAGAATTGAGCTATGACAAATTAATTATCATCCCGACAGTTTATCACTTTATAATATGAACGTACTTGTACTTGGGGGCGGCGGCCGCGAACACGCAATTGCTTGGAAAATAAAGCAAAGCAGAGATTGCTCAAAATTGTTTTGCATGCCCGGAAATCCGGGAACGGCACAAATTGCAACAAACATTGCCGGCAGTCCAAATGACTTTGCAGCAGTAAAAACCGCAGTACAAAATAATAAAATTGATATTGTTGTTGTTGGCCCGGAAGAACCGCTTGTTCTTGGACTAAGAGATAAATTCATGGAAGACAGTGCATTAAAAAGTGTGCTGTTTGTTGGACCGTCTGCGTCCGGGGCAAGACTGGAGGGAAGCAAGGAGTTTGCAAAAGAGTTCATGACAAGGCATCAGATTCCAACGGCGGCGTTTAAAAGCTTCTGCGCTGCCAATCTTGATGAAGCGGATAAGTTTCTGGAATCTTTAAAGGCCCCGTATGTACTTAAGGCGGATGGTCTTGCAGCGGGAAAGGGTGTGCTGATTTTGGATGATTTAAAGCAGGCAAAAAGAGAGTTGCGCAACATGGTTGGGGGGAAATTTGGAGCCGCCGGCAACACCGTTGTAATTGAACAGTTTATGAAGGGGATAGAGGTATCAATTTTTATCTTGACAGATGGCAAAGATTATCTTGTGCTGCCGGAAGCTAAAGATTATAAGCGAATTGGAGATGGCGATACGGGACTTAATACAGGCGGCATGGGTGCTGTTTCTCCTGTTCCTTTTGTTACCGGAGAATTCATGAAAAAAATTGAGGAGAGAATAATAAAGCCCACCATAAGAGGAATACAAGAAGAAAAAATTGATTATAAGGGATTTATCTTTATAGGACTTATTAACTGCGGAGGAGAACCTTATGTCATTGAATACAACGTCCGCATGGGAGACCCTGAAACCGAGGCTGTTATGACAAGAATAGATTCAGATTTGCTGCATCACCTGGTTGCCTGCGCAAAAGGAAATCTCGGGAGCGAGAAGATAATAATCTCCCCGGAAAGAGCACTTACGGTTGTTTGCGTATCGGCCGGTTATCCGCAGGAGTACAAGAAGGGAATCCCAATGGACGGGGATGATTTATTCTACAACAATACATTCAGCGGAGCGGTAAAAATTTTCCACTCTGGGACAAAGGAGACAGTTACTGAATCTGCATGTTGTAGTGCAGATTCAGATGCAAGGCACATTGTAACAAACGGCGGCCGTGTTCTGACGATTACTGCAAATACTTCTGCGGAGGATAATTGCACGGTTTCATCGCAACATAGCTGCAACAATCCTGAATATCAAAAAGCAATCTCCGCAATAACGGCAGGGCGTGAAATTGTTTACAAAGAGATAGAGAACATTAAGTATGACGGCAAGTATTGCCGCAGGGATATTGGGGAGGACATCATAAAATTCTGTAAAGAAAATAATTGAGATGTACACAAGTGCGCGTACAGATAATTCTAACGGCAGCGTTTTCATTAAGATAGCGCTTCTGGTTGTTGTTGCCTTTCAGATAATTACATGCTTTTTAATCCCCGCGGAGTTTGAAAGGCCGGGGGAATGGGTGCCTCTTTTTTCCGGTTTCTGGGACATGGAAATAATCATGACGGCTGGGGTGAAGAGCATAATTTGCGGAATTATCTCGATTGCTTTGCTGCTGTTCTCTGTGTATATGCTTAATGACAGGTTATTTTCCAATATATCAGCATCTTTTACGGCACTGACGTTTGCTGCAACACTAATTTTCTGTAATCCTAGGGCAATATATTTTTCCTCAATTTATCCGGCCGCAATCTGTATGGTATGGGCGTTATATTGTATGTCAATATCTCAGATTTTTTCTGCATTTTTTTTACTCTCTCTTGCCGCACAGTTCTATGCTCCAATCATTTGGTGCATTCCTGCAATCATGATAGTGATGCTGATAGAAAGCCCGGAACCCCTAAAATCTTTTTTGAAATCCATTGGCGGTACGCTGGTCCCGATTATTTACGTTCTGTCATTTAGATATCTGGAATTCGATGATGTAGGAGTCTTTTGCAGCCAGTATATGGAGCAAGTAATTACAATAAAATTTGCATTTTTCTCAAAGCATCTGACGGATCTGTTTATGATTCTTTGCTTAATTATTGCCTCATTGCATGCTGTCATTAAGACACTTAGCGAACAAGGACGTAACAATATAGCAGAGGCAAAAGGGTTGCGGCTTGTAATCATTTCCGCAATTTTTGCCGCAATACTCTACTTTCTTTTTGCCGGTTCATTCAACGGACCAATCAGCATTCTTGTAGCACCGCTTCTTGCAGTGCTACTCTCTTACTCTTATACAAACGGGCATCAGCTGCCTTCCGTACGCATAGAGATGATATTAGTGATGTGCGCTTTTGTTGTGGCTCGCCTTGGATTCTTTGTCAGTTAATTGGCTTTTATTGTAAAATAAGTTAACTTTGAACTTTACAATTTATTTTACAATGAAAAAAGTTTTTGCGGCCCTTTTGGCCATTGCATGTATCTCATTTTCAGCGTCATCTGCTGTTGCTCAAAACAGAGACGCCTTCCCTTCCGGTCATGGATATTCACCTCAGAAGTATGTCAATAAAGTCCTAAAAAAGGATGTCGATTGGCAAAACGCTGTAGCAGGAATCATGGCTGTTGACCAAAACGGAAAAGTTGTCGCTCAGTGGAATGCAAATTTGCCTTTGCTTACTGCATCTACTATGAAGACTGTTACTACCGGACTCGGACTTTTGTATCTAGGTGAAAATTACAAGTTTGAAACAAAAATTGCTTACAGCGGCTCAATCAAAAACGGAGTGCTTCACGGCAATCTCTATATTATTGGCGGCGGTGATCCGACGTTAGGCTCCTCAGACCCGGTTGCTTACAAAATCGATTCAATTTTCGGCGTTTGGACTGACGCAATTAAAGCTGCGGGAATTAGAAAGATAGAAGGGAGCATTGTTGGGGACGACAGCTTCTTTGAAAGGGAGCAGATGCCGGGAACATGGTGCTGGGATGACCTTGGAACTGATTATGGCAGTGCACCTTGCGGCCTTGCATTTGGCGAAGACGTGCAGCAGGTAAAAATAATACCCGGCAAAACTGTAGG
>JAQWEK010000053.1 GCA_028704975.1 Bacteroidales bacterium
CAATCTGTAATAACCCGCAGACAAATTCAAAGTTTCCGGAAATTTTTTAAACTTTGGATCATACTCATAATCAAGAGTTTTAAAAGCTCCGTCTACAAGTTTTTGAATTGTAAACAGGGAATAATATTCCGGCTTGATTGAATTATTCTTGTCATTTTCCACTACAAGAGTACAATTATTTTGCTCATTGATTTGCCTGACTTTTTCCTTAGTCTTAGAGGTAACACCTTTTATATCAGCATATTTCCATGATGCCTCCGGAGCCGTTCTATACTGTGCCTTCCCGGTTGCCCACTCGTATCTTGCCTCTATGCCAAAACTTCTGCAGATAGCCACAAACAAAATCTCCATAGATTTCATATCTGCCTCTTTAATTTTAATCACGCCTTCCGGTGAGATTGGTACACCATAATAATTATCAGAATTATTTTGCTTTACATTATTGTTTATCCACGCAGACACATTTGCAGGATTCCTTTTAAAATCAGCAGCTTGAGAGCTAAAATACTTTTGTAGAAAACTTCTCCACGGAGTAATCATCTCCAGCTGAATACGAGGATTTAATATGTATTCAGAAATCTTATCTTGAGTATCAAAAGCCTTAGCCGCTCTTAAATGATCCATTATAACATCACTCTTCAAATCCCTCAAATCTTTATCATAAACCATTTTTAAAATATCAACTCCCTGCTTGCTCCCAAAATGAATCAGATCTCTAACCTCTTTATAATTTCCGTAAGACTTCTTTAGTAAATATCTTATACCGGCATCATATTCAGCAATTTCCGGATGCGACGCCGGGTGCTTTGGATCATGTTCATAAGTTAGCAATCCGGCATTAAAATATTTAACCTCTTTCTCTATGTATGCAGAATCTGCAAAAGTTGCAACATAGGCATTCCTTAAAGAGTCCTCATACGCAAGACGCCTGTTATTTCCCCTTTCCAGCTCCGGATCGATAATATCTATAGGCAATTCACGCGGCGGAGTAAGCATCATAGAGGATTCATACTCTTTTTTATCTATTTTTTTAATCTCGACAGTTACCAGCGTATCGGCCGCAAACGCTTGTTTTTGAGCATATTTATCCCCTTTGGCAGCCCATATAACCAAATCTCCGTAGCCGGTGGTTAAAGAGGCAAAGCCGTCATTGTCCGTCTTAATTTTTGCAATGGGGTAATACTCCGCATAATTGTAAAGTCCAAAACTGACCTCTGCATTTTTTACAGCTCTCATTTCCGCCTGCCTGCGACTTCCCTTATTAATACCCGTATTTTCTACAACCCTAATTCTCAACCTCTTAACGGGAGCATAATTTGGAAGAAGATTAATTTTAGAATAAAGCGGATGTGTGAAATTAACCTCCTCTTTACCGCTGTATCTTCCAAAAACAGTAGCATTAACCATCATGGCTCTTTTTGCAGGTGCGGTAAACCAGGCCATATTTAATTTTGGCTCAGGCTCGCAAGCTCCCATATAGTACCATGTTCCGTCAATCCACACTTCTACCCACGCATGATTGTCATCTGTATGAGCCCATCGCGGAGTATAACATTGTCTTGCGGGAATACACGCAGCTCTTAATGCAGTTACGGCAAAAGTGCTCTCCTCACCGCAACGTCCCCAGGAAGTTTTCATAGATGCCAAAGGAGAGGATGTTCTCCCGTCAGACGCCCTGTAATTCATGTGCTCATGACACCAGTGATTAACTTCCAGCGCAGCATCGTACATAGAGAGCTGCTTGCCGGTTTCCTTTTCTATCTTTGCAAAACGCTCACGCAAAGCATTGAACATCACCATTCTTGCAGTATCCAGATTTTCATTGTTCACTCTATAAACAAGAACAAAGTGTTTAAAGATTTCCTCCGGAATTTGTTTCCCCCATCTAAAAGTTTGGCGCGCTTGAATTGCGGTTTTTACCTGTGCCTTAAAGAATGATGTATCATAATCTGCCCTGTCGCTGAGCGGCATATAATCATAAAGAAATTTCAAATATTCTTTATTGTCATTATTATTCTTAGTCTCAGACTTGCATACAGATTTAGCTACAGATTGTGCCGATGAATAATCAAAAGAAAAAGAGACAAACAACAGCACGCATGAGAGTAAAAACAACTTTTTCATAACTGAATAAATTAACTGATATCAACAGAAAATAATGAAAAGCACATCTGTTCTGTTACTGTTCAAACAAGTTCTGAATATCCTTAGGCTTAGAGGTTTGCGTAAGCGCAAGCATCAACAGAATCCTTGCAGTCTGGGGAGAATGATTATAACATACCGGAACTTTTTCCGAATACTCCTCAGCATTTTTATCAACTCCGCCTTTTGGAATTCTGGAACTTCTTACAACAGAAATGCCTTTAGAAACCGCATTGTCAATCTCGGCAGAAATAGCTCTATCATAATTTCCGTGTCCTACCCCTGCTATAACAATACCTGCCGCTTTTGAGGCAATTACGGCCCTGATAGGCTCAGCGGAAGCAAATGCATAAGAGGCAACTATTTCCACTTTTGGCAAAGTTTTAAGTTCTTTAATATCAAACGGCGGCCGATAATTATATTTCTCCGCCGCAAAAACGGAAGATATATTTCTTACATATTTTGGTTCACCGTTGCGAACATATCCTATTGGTCCGTAAACTGATTCAAATGCATCAACCGCAACGGTGTTACCTTTGTAAACATCTGCAGCAGAGAATATTGTAGCATTCATTTCCACCATCACCCCCTTTCCTTTTGACTCAGAGCTTGCAGCGGTTGCAACGGCATTGTAAAGATTCATCGGACCGTCTGCGCTTAAAGAGGTAGAGGGACGCATAGAGCCCGTAATCACAACAGGGCATGAATGACTCAGCGTAAGATACAGGAAATAAGCCGTCTCCTCCATCGTATCCGTACCGTGAGTAACAACAACGCCGTCCGCCAAATTATTTGAAAACAGATAATCAATAGTTTTTCTCAGAGTCAGCCAAACATCCTCCGTAATATTTTGACTTGCAATATTTGCAAGTTGAATTGTATTTATTTCCGCAATAACATCTATACCGGGAACACTTGCAACTATTTGTTCTACGGATAGTTGTGCAGGCTTGTAAGAATCATTTACGGATGAACCGGCTGCACCTGCTATTGTACCTCCGGTTGCAATGATTGTAATCCTCGGCTTTGCAAAAGCCGTAACTCCGCATAAAAAGAGGAGTACGATTAAATTACTTCTTATGAGAGCGGAAATAAATACTTTTTTCATACGCTTTAATTACTATTTCATAGTTGCATTCCACATTGCATGCTGCAAAGTATGGCTGGCATCATCCTGACTAATCTCCCAGCAAAACATTCCGGTAATACCAAGAGAGCGCATCCAAGTCCCCTTCTTAAAAATGCTCTTTGTATTATCATAACTATATGATACTGCGCCGTTTGCAGGAATATACGGCACGTTTGCGGTGGTGCTCCACTTTGCAGCGCTCTTGTTTAGACTCTTATACGATACTGCAGCATCGGTCCCGGAAAATGCTTTGCGTGCATAGAAAGGAATACCCAGACGAAGTTTTGACATTGGAGCCCCGGCGTTTTTATAGGCGTTAATAGAACGCACACAGTCCCAATATGAACCGGAATCCTGTAACGCATTATGATAATTCGGAGCGGAATCAAGGTCATAAGTCATAATATTTACAAAATCCACATACGGCATAACCGCAGCAATATCCATAAATTCATAACCGCCCGTAACAGCAACTTTATCTTTTACGTAACCTGCAAATGTAACTAAATATGAAGTTCCCAAAGTTTCACGCAACTGCTTCATTAACAGTGTAAAATTATTGGTATCATTTGCTTTGTCTGCAGCCGCGCCCCATGCAAGTCCCGGATATTCCCAATCAATATCAATACCGTCTATCCCCCACTGTTTAATAAATGCAAGGCAGTCTTCCGCAAACTTTTTGCGATAAGTTGCGCTTGCGGAAATTGCAGAAAATCCGCCGTCCTTTTTATTATCCGAATTGGCAACTCCATTTGTAAAAGAGAGAACTATCTTGATAGAAGGATTTTGCTTTTTAAGGGCAATAACATTTTTAAAGCGCTCCTCGGTGCCCTGCAACTTAAATCCGTTGTAAACGTTTGAAGAAACGTAAACCTCTGCAAATGCATAATTCACATAAGTAACATAAGAGGGATCGGGAAGTCCGGAGCCATAATAAGTGCAGTAAGTTCCAACATCTCTGCCGGAAATTTGCGACTGCATTTGGGTAACTACCGTATCAACAGAAACTGTCGGGGTTGGAGTTGGAGTTGGGGGTGTTACAGGTGGTATTACATCTCCTTTAGAACATCCTGAATACATAAAGATTGCAGCAGATGCTGCAATCACTGCCATAATTTTGGAACTCAAAATTCCTTTTTTGCATAACATAGTTTAAAGTTTAGACGGCCAAACATATCGGCCACCCCAAAATTACGCAAAAAACACTTTAGTTAGCAAATGGCCAGCTTTTCTATAGCTTTATGGATATTACTAATTATATCCGAGGCTATTAATGAACTCTGTCCAACTTCATCTCTTGCATAGTCCCCTGCCGTTGCATGAACAAAAACGCCAAGTTTTGCCGCCTGTGAATAATTATTTTTATACCATCCGACGTTGCATTTTTGAGCCATAATACCGCAAATCACACCGGTCAAAACGTCTCCCGAGCCGGCTGTAGCCATGCCGGGATTCCCTTTTAAGCAAAAGGAGACTTCTCCGTCGGGTGCAGAAACTGCTGTAACTCCTCCTTTTAGCACAACAACAATACCTGTATTTTTAGAAAAACGTCTCATAAATTTCACTTGACTGCAATAGTCATCAAACTTGCCAAAAAGCCTCTCAAACTCCTTTGCATGAGGCGTTAATATGGTATTGGCACAGAGCAATTTTTCAAAATGCGGAATTCCGGAGATGATGTTAAGTGCGTCCGCGTCAATCACCATCGGGCGCGGCTCATTAAGTCCTGAATTTGTTTTAAGCAAATTAATCAATGCCGTCTTTGTTTTGCCGGATGTCCCTATGCCGGGCCCCACTGCAATACAAGTATACCTGTCGAGATTCTTAATTGCAGAAGAAAAACAATAAGCGTCTTCATCAACATCTGCCATTGCCTCCGGAAATGATGCTTGCATAACATCACAAATGCGCTCCGGAATATGCACGGTCAGCAGACCGCAACCTACTCTCATACAGGCTTTTGAGGCAAGAATACAAGCTCCCGCCTTTCCATAGCTTCCGGCTACAATTAAAGCGTGTCCAAAATCTCCTTTATGAGCAAACTCGTATCTTGGGAGGAAGAAATCTGCAGGCAAAGACTCTTTTCTTATAAGGTCATAAGGTTCTACGGTTTTCAATTGCTTAAAAAAATTAAAATGAATTTCTTCCATGATACTTGAGTTTAATAGATCTATAAATATATAAAATGTAAATTAATTTAAATAAAAAACCGGCAGATTTTTAACAGATCAGCCGGTTCTAAAGCATTAGCATCCAATTTTATAGTACGCCTTTGATTATGCTTTTTTTTGTGATCTGCCTTACAATTCCAGCGAGCAAAAGGAGGAAGAATGCAAAGAGCGATACGCGCCCTATGATGTCTCCGTATTTTACAAACACGGTAATATCATTATTAAGATTCACCTCACCCTTTAGGTAACATTTTTTCCACCATCCTGTCTGAGAGACAATATCACCTCTCTGATTTATGAATGCGGAAATTCCCGTATTTGCGCAACGCGCTATATCTCTGCGCGTTTCAATAGCACGCAAACGTGCATAATTAAGATGCTGCATGTATCCGAAAGTATTCCCCCACCAGCCGTCATTTGTAATCACGGTCATCATCTGCGCCCCTTTCTCAACATACTGTCTAAAATAATCTCCAAAGACTGAATCATAACATATTGCAGTGCCCAGCATGACATCATCATGCGTTGTAAAAACCGTTGCAACTTTGTCTCTTCCAAAGCTTCCTACAGCTCCTCCCAAATCAATTCCAAGAGACTTAAACACACTTTTGCCGTTGATTATTGGAATTGATTCTGCAAGAATAACCAACTTATTTTTATGATAAAATTCCGTTTGCCCGCCAACAGGTCCGACAAAAACGGCAGTATTAAAACTATCATACCAAACAGCGCCGCCTGCAAGTGGTCTTGCTGTTGGAGTTGGTGCAACGTTAAGTTCATAGTATTGATTAGCAGCTCCTTCACCAACGCCGTTGGCATTCATTATAGGCATATAATAATGCTGAGTTACGGCACCAAAAATAAAATTCACATTGTGCCGCTCAGCAAAATTTTGAAACTCATTAAAAGTGTAACAGTCGGTTGGACTATCTTCGCTCAAGATGCCCGGTCTGTCCATGGGAGTGTAAAAAGTTTCCGGAGCCAATACCAGAAATGTCTTGTCTACCACCGCCTTGCCGGCAAGATTAAATAGCACGGAATCTTGTTCAGCTCTGCTCATCCCGCCAAATTTATCATTATACGGGTCAATATTCGGCTGAAGCACGGCAACTTGTTTAGTCAGCCGCTCTCCGGTTTTTTCTTTATAAGAGTAATATCTTATTTGAGAACAAACTATCGGGAGTAAAATAATTATCGCGACGGATATTGCAGAGACCTTAACCGTCTCTTTTTTAGAAAATTGCAATAAAACCCTAAACAGCAATACATTCACAAGCAATATCCAGAATGAGCCTCCAAGGGCGCCAAAAACAGAATACCACTGGATGCTTTTTATTGAGGTTGCAAACGCATTACCTAGTGTCAGCCATGGCCATGTTACCTGCCATGTAGCATATATATGCTCCCATCCAACCCACAAAAATATTAAGAACAAATATGGCAGTACGCCATCTGTTAATTTTCTAAACCAGCGGAACAGTCTGAAAATGATTGCCATCTGAAGCGCGTTTAAAGTAACAGCCGCTATTGCTCCGGGAAGAGTTGCAAGGTAAATCCAATATGTGGTAATAATATTCCATATTAGAAACGTGCAATAATATATTATCCAAAAATTCTTCTTGCCGTTTTCCGTTGCAATATATTCAGCCGCCAACAAAGGGAGAAATGAAACAAGGGCCACCATTCCAACGTGAGGAATTATGTAAGGGATTGAAAGAAGCAAAGCGGATGCAAATCCCAGCATCCATAATTTCAAATTAAAATGCACCGGTTTCTGTGTAACGGCAGCACATTTATTCTCTTTTTTATGTTTTTTACTCTCTTGCATTCTTAAAGTTTATTGTACTATATTTGCATCCCTGCAAATATACAAAACCAAGCGATATGCTGATGATTTTCTTAAAAGGTCTTATTATTGGTCTTGGGGCTTCCATACCTCTTGGACCGCTGGGCATTTTGTGTATTCAAAAAACATTAAGCAGAGGGAGATTTGCAGGATTTGTCACAGGTCTTGGCGCCTCTGTATCAGACACTTTTTACTCAACCATATCTTTGCTCGGACTCGTATTTATTGAGGATTTGATTGATAGTCACAAGCCGGCTGTTTTGATGGTTGGAGGCATTGTTATTTTGATTATCGGTCTTAAAATTTATGTAACAAATCCAATAAGACAAATAAGACAGAAAAATAAAAAGAGCAAACACGTAGAGGATTTTTTTGAAGCTCTTGCAATGACAATCACCAATCCAGGCTCAATATTTTTAATTCTTGCAATGTTTACCGCAGTAAGGTTTAATGTAGCCGATCCTGCAATTGAACCCAGGATTATTATACTTACAGTACTTTGGGGAGTTTTTACGGGTTCAGCATTATGGTGGTTTACATTGAGTACAAGCATAAGCACGTTCAGAAAGAAATTCCGCCTGAAACAATTAATCATGCTCAATAAAATTTCGGGAGTTATTATTGCCGCCATTGGCACTATCTCATTCTGCGACGGTATCTTTGAAATGATTGTCCTTAGAAAATTCTAATTTTTTCATCACAATTGTATAGCCGAGCCTGGCATAAAGCCTATGACCCACGATAACACAATAATAATGGAAATGGTAAGGAGCAGCCTATTTGCTTTCTATATTACGGCAGGTATTTATTGTCTGATTATCAACAAGAAAAAGTTGACATATAAATATTTGCTCAGCGCCATCCTGTTTGTCTGGGGACTGGAATTATTTAGAGATGCACTATCACAGCAATATGGATGGTTTACTGAAATACGAGTAAGAGATATTTACCTGCTTTCAGACTTATTGGTCATTCCGTTGTGCGCCCTATTTGTTCTCACAATGCTGTACAAAAAATATATCACTCTTAAAATCTTCTTGTGGCATGTTCTTCCCTTTTTAATATGGCCAATCATATATGCGACAATCGGTCTCAGATTTGTTTTTTTCTGCGGCCTGGCTTTTCCAATAGCTTACGGAATCATTGTTATTCCAAAAATTTTTAGAGGCATAAAGAAATATGAGCTGGCAATAGTGAATAACTACTCTTACCAGGAGAACATTAATGTGAAGTGGCTTAGAACTGTCGTGATACTGCTTGCATTTACTCTGATATTTTGCATTTGCACATACACAAATGTTTCATGCCTGATGTTTTACTTATACTATACATACTGTGCCTTAGTATGGATATACATAATCTACATGACAGAGAGACTGGAACGTCCAAAATGGTCTCCTGAGGCTGTTTTTGTGCCTGCGGACGCGTCATTAAAAGAGGAAGCACAGGATATGATTACAAAAATGACTGCTCCCGTCTCTGCAGGTTGGAATATGAATTTGCAGAATTGTTTTGAAAAAGAGGGATTGTTTTTAAATCAAAATTTAACAATGCAAGATGTTGCAATAAGGATTGGTACTAACCGCACATATTTATCCATATACCTGAATAAAAAATTGCATACAACATTTTACGATTACGTAAACAACTACAGGCTTAAGTACGCAGAAAATATGCTAGCTAACTGTAATGATAAAATTGTTGAAATTTCTCAAAAAAGCGGATTTAACAATTTGTCAACTTTCACATCCTACTTTAAAAAGAAAAACGGCTGCACTCCAAAAGAATTCCGCAACCGTTATAGGGCAAACAACTCTTAAAAAAACAAACTAAAAGATAGCTAAGCCGTCTTTATTTACTATTCTTATAATATCCTTTGTATCAGGATTATATATCACAATTCCGTGTCCAAAGCATTTTGTTAGTCCTCCGCCAAACTCTCCAGTGACATTATAGACAGTATTATTCCTAATTGCAAAAATTGCATCCTTAAGAGAAAAATATAAAACATCATTGTATATGTCGGGAGTTATTGCCAGAATCACGTTATCCTTCTGCAATCCTACACAAAGATTCATTTTCCCGCTGCCAGGAGAGAGAGAGA
>JAQWEK010000054.1 GCA_028704975.1 Bacteroidales bacterium
ATATTCTTATCTAACATATATTACAAGTTTAAACTTCAAATTTACAAAAATTTTTGCAAGCCCTCCTAATACAGTATGCAGCCTAAAGTTGAAACTGATCAAATTATCCGACTCTTTTGTTGAATCGGGAGAGACAAACATTAACTTACTTGAGAAAACGAATTGTCCTAGCGTTCAAAAACACAGATTTCATCTGAAACCTTGCGCTCTCCGGCATGGTCAAACTTGTCATTATCACTTGGCATATTAAGAACGCCTCCGTAACCGGGCGTGCCGGCCACCGCACTTTTATCTCCTTTGTACCAGATTGTTGAAGAGCCTCCGCCATCCATATTCATAGCATCAAAAGCTCCGTACACTTTCAGAAAATGTTGAAGTTCTCTGATTGTCATTCCATCCGCATTTCCATTGGCGCGCCCGTCAACAACAAGCAAATAAATTTTTCCGTCCTTGGAAAACACGGCAGTACGGGGATGTTTTTTATATATAAATCCATCCAGGACAGGAGGCACTGCACACTCATTACCCTTCTCTAAAAGTCTTGGTAAAGAAGCCATTATAGATGTGTGACGCAAAACGCAAGGCACTCTATGCTTTGACGCTGCACCTGCCGCAACAGTTCTAATTTTTTTTTCAATCTCCGGACTCCAGGCCATGACAGAAATTTTTCCCCTGACAATTTTCAGCGCCCCAGTCATAAGCGGGTTTATACTCCCCTTCTCTGTTGTGTCTATAATTTTACCGTCTATTTGCAAAAATGCAACTGAATTTCCCTTTTTCATATCAAAAAAAGTTCCGTTTACAGCCGCAACAGCTCCGGCTTCCGCCGCTTTTACGCTTGTTTTTGCCATTCCTCCATTATCTTTAAAACCAAACTTATAGTTGCGCGGAGAAATTTCAATCATACATATATTCTGCGGTCCGCCGTACAAATTCACAAACTGCAAATGAAAATATTTCAACCCCTTTTGCAACTGAGAGGTTTCCCATTTTGCCTGAGCAACAGTTACGGAATCCGCTTTTGTTTGAGCCGCTGCAATGCTTGAAAATAAAGCTATTGCAATAAAAGTCACAAAGCACTCTTTACAGAAATAAATTATTCTTTTCATTTTAGACTTGCAAAGATTAAATTAGATTAGATTAAATTAAATTAAATTAGATCAGATTAGATTATTTTTTCTTTGAGAGTTCGGCATACCCGCCAATGAGCACCCTGCTCTCCTTTAATTCACATAAAAGTTCCCCGCCTCTTTCAGAGAGTTGAGCCGCATGCAACTTGCTTTTTCCCAGCCTTTTCTCCCAGAAAGGGACAAGAGTACAATAAGCAGAACCTGTCACGGGGTCCTCTAAAATTGTTGCCTGAGGCGTAAAAAATCTTGATACAAAATCAAAAGCCATACCCCTGCAATCTCCACGGCTGCAATCTCCACGGCCGTATGACATTCCGCCACTTCCAATATCACTCGCCGTAACGGCAACGCCACCGGGGTCCATATTTATTTTATCAAATTCTTTACGGTCAATTTTAAGATTGCGAATTTGCTCTACGTTTTCATAAAGCAGTATGTAGTCTCTCGACAGATATACTTCTTTCGGCTTGATGCTTAAAGCATTATATATATTTTCCGGCAACGTTGCAGCCTTTGCGGGACGGGACGGAAAATCCAATATATACATGAAATCACATGGACAACTGCCGCCACCGTCTCTGAATATGTCTCTGTCTTGGCCGCCTTCCATAGAACATCTTGCAACCTTAATCACTCCTTCACATGTATCAAAAACTGCCTCGTTCTCTCCAAGTATCTCATAAACAACATACGCGGAGGCCAAGGTAGCATGTCCGCACAAATCCATCTCAATATCGGGAGTAAACCAGCGCAGGGAATATCTTTTAGAAAATTTATCCAAAACACCAGGCCTGTCCGGAGCTCCATTATCATAAACGTCCTTTTTCAGGAGAAATGCGGTTTCAGGTAAACCGTTCTTTGCCGCAATGGCAAGCATCTGAGCATCAGGAATATCCTCATCCAACAGAACAACACAGGCTGGACTCCCAAGAAAGCCAAAATATTTGCCCACAAAAGCGTTAATTATATAAGATGTCTCTTTCAAAATAAGGTCATATGAAGTAGCTTCCCAATCTCTCCTAACTTGGCAAAGGTAACAATTAGGCAACAATAAGTTTCATGCTGCAAAAGAGAAACATTGAGATCACCCCGCAGATACCGGCCGGCGACAGCATCAAAATTTTTGCTACATTTTTGTAAAGTTTATTTGATTTATTGACAAGTTTACTTGATTATATGTAAAGTTTACTTTACTTTTGCATATGGAAACTTTAGTTAAGCAAATAAAAAATCAACATCATGAAAAATAAAAACTACTTGTTGCCGCACATCTTCCAACGTATCGGATGGTTGTTGCTGGCATGTACGCTTGCCTTCGGGATCTTCACAACCATCAGAAAATCAGGGAACAACAAAGATCTTACTATCAACGCAAAATATTGGCATTATTCAGGCATGATACTTTCAAAGCCGGACAGCGGATTTACCTGTGCAAAAGAAGATATCACTATTACACTTATAGTAGTATTTGGACTTACGGCCTTGACCTGCATAGCCCTCTCAAAAGAAAAGACGGAAGATGAAGGAATTGCACACGTAAGAGAAATTGCCCTTGTCCGCTCGCTGTGGATTACAACGGCCTTAAGTGTGCTTGCCGCAATATTCATATATGGAATCCCATATCTCTACGTTATGTTCTTTTTCCTTTTTGCCTATATGCTCATTTATATAATTGTATTCCGCATCGCGATGGTTAATTTTAACAAAACTTGCCATGAAGAATAGTATTAAAGTTGAGCGCGCAGTATTAAACATCTCACAGCAGGAGTTGGCAGACAAAATAGGAGTCAGCCGTCAGACTATCAATGCAATAGAGACAGGCAGATACATTCCGTCAACCGTCCTTGCGCTAAAAATTGCAGCCGTCTTTCATAAAAGTGCAAACGAAATATTCACCCTGGAGAGGAGAGATTAAATATGCGGAGATTTAACAACCCCCGCTTTTATTATTTTTATGCTGAGAAAATCAGGAACGTGTCCTTTCCGGATGATGCTCAAGAATATTCTTCATCCACTGCTTAGTGCTTACATGTGTATAAATCTCTGTAGTTAATATGCTTTCATGCCCAAGCATATCTTGTACAACGCGCAAATCCGCCCCATTCTCAACAAGGTGAGTAGCAAATGAATGGCGGAACGTATGAGGATGTATCTCTTTTCCAATTCCGGCTTTTTTTGCCTGCTCTTTAACAATATTAAATACCATTACTCTGCTCATCTTGCCGCCTCGTCTGTTCAAAAAAAGAGTATCTTCCGCTTCTGCAAGATTTGTGACGGACTTGCTTTTTAGAGTAGATTTCTCCGCAACTTTAGAGGCACGCTTACCCAACGTTCCGCCAAGAGCTTTTGCCCTTTGAAGCACCTCCCATCTTACAGGAATATAATTATTTACAGCATCCTTGGCATAGTCGCCGACAGGAATTAGACGTTGTTTATTTCCCTTGCCGATTACACGAATAAAAGAGTCTTTAAAAAACAAATCTGACAGGCGCAAATTAACAAGTTCGCTAACTCTTAATCCGCAAGAATATAACATTTCCAGAATTGCTCTGTTACGTGTTCCCTCCGGTTCTGACAAATCTACTGAACTCAAAATTTTTTCTACTTCATCTACAGATAAAACCGTCGGGAGCTGCCTTGTAATTTTTGGACTATCAATCTTTTCACAAGGGTTACTACCTTCACTACCTTTGCGGCCGCCGTATTCCGGGGAGTGCTCCAAGGCGTAAAATTTATAAAAAGATTTGAGAGAACTTATGCAGCGCGCCTGACTTCTTTTTGAGACGCCCTCTTCAAATTCTTCAGATAAATAATCATCAATAATATTGGAAGAAACAGATTCGGGAGATGAGATTCCTTTTTTCCCCAGATACCTGATAAACTTATTTATGTCAGAACTGTAAGACGCTATTGTATTTGAGGAAAGAGATCTTTCCAGACGGAGATATGAACAATACTCCTTGAGTATTATTTTAAAGTCTTCTATCATAATTTACTATTTTCCAGGAGCTTTGGACACCACTTGGAAATAGCGCACTCTTCACACATCGGCTTTGCAGACTTACACACGTATCTGCCGTGAAGTATTAACCAATGATGCGCCTTGGCCCTCTTGTCAACGGGAATCATTTTTTCCAAATCTTCCTCCACCTCAAGCGGCGTAGCTCCTTTAGAAAAACCGATTCTGTGTGCCACCCTAAACACATGAGTATCAACCGCTATTACAGGCTTATTAAAACATATAGAAGCAACAACGTTAGCCGTTTTCCTCCCTACTCCCGGAAGTTTTTCCAGCTGCTCAATCTCCTCCGGCACTTTTCCGTCAAAATCACTCATAAGCATTTTTGCCATTCCGGAAAGATAAGCCGCTTTGCTGTTTGGAAAGGAGACAGACTTTATAAACTTAAAAATATCTTTTTCTGAAGCTTTTGCAAGGGACTCTGCATCAGGATATTTAAACAACAGTGCAGGCGTAACCATATTTACTCTTTTGTCCGTACACTGCGCAGATAAGATAACCGCTACTATGAGTTCAAAAGGATTCGTAAACTCAAGTTCACTTTTTGGCTCAGGTCCATATTTGTCAAACCATTCAAGAATTTTTTTTTGACTATCTGTTATCTTCCGTTTCATAGTCATCCGGCATATCGTCAGTTACTTCTTTCAACTTGTCCTGTTCAGAATCATTATTGGTCATTTCCGTACAAACTCCATTTGCGCAAAGCATAACTCTTGCGGGATACCTCTCTAATATTGACCTATTATGCGTAATCATGAGAATAGCAGGTGAATACTGGCTATGAATCCTAAACAAAGCATTCATAATTCCGCTTGCAGTCTCCGCGTCCAAATTACCGGTTGGCTCATCGGCCAAAATGACAGAAGGAGAATTCAGAATAGCACGCGCTATTGCAATTCGCTGCTGCTCACCCCCTGAGAGCTGATGAGGCATTTTGTGTGCCTTTGTTTCCATTCCGACTATCTTAAGAACTTCATTGCATCTGTCCTGCATTTTCTGCTCATCATCCCATTCCGTGGAGCGAAGCACAAACATTAAATTCCCCATAACAGTCTGATCCATAAGCAACTGAAAATCCTGAAAAACAACGCCCAATTTTCTTCTCAAAAACGGAATCTGATTTTTTTTAATGGTTCTCAAGTCAAAATCGCCAACTCTTCCGTCACCGCTAATTAGCGGGAGCTCGGCAGTTAATGTTCTGATAATAGAACTTTTACCACTACCCACCTTACCTATGAGGTAAACAAATTCTCCCCTTTTGACTTTTAAGTTCACACCTTGCAAGATTAGATTGCCGTCATTGTAAATATCGGCGTTCTCCAACTCTATAAGGGGAAGAGCTCGTCCTGTCATAAAACCATTTTCACCTATCTGTGGCATAATTTTCTCAGCAGTTTTTCAGTTAATAAATAGTGAATAAAATAACACAGGCAAATTTAAGAATTTTACCTATTATTCATACTTTTGAAAGAGTTAAGAAATTAGAGTTGATTTGCGAATATAACAATCTTATTATGAAGAAGATACTATTGATGTTATCACTAATTGCGCTGTTTTGCGTTAATCAGTCGGGAGCTCAAAATACAATACAAACCGCCGGCTCATCCCCAATGTCTTCCGGGATGGAGCTCTACAAAAATAAAATGTATCAGAGTGCTCTTAATGAATTTGACAAGGTTTTATCTCAAAATGGAGAGAAAAATTTCGGCAATACACAAGCGGAAAAAGCATCGGGATACAAAGTGCTATGTCAAATTTTATTAAAGCAGCCTAATCCGGAAGGCATTGTAAAAACCTATGAATCACATTATCCCGCATCGCCGCTTCTTCCTCAGATAAAATTCAGGCTTGCAGTTGCAGAATTTGACTCGGACAGGTATTCAGATGCAATGAAAATTCTGGACAATATAGATGCCTCTATGCTGGAGAAAGAGGACAGAGATGAATTCTATTTCCGTAAAGGATATTGCCAGATGAGAACAGGTGCATATACAGAAGCCGGACAAACTTTTACTCACATTATAAGTTCTTCTGAGAAAGGAACATACATTACTCCATCATATTACTATCTGGGTTATATGGACTACATTAACAAAGAGTTTAACAGAGCAATACCTTCATTTGAGAAATCTAAATCCGATCCGCGCTTTACCGTCCTAAGCAAATTTCACATACTGGACAGCAAGTTTATGTTAAAGGATTACAATTACGTAATCAATAACGGTCCCGAGGTGTATAAGGTTATTGACCAAACTTATAAGCCAAAAGTGGCAAGAATAATTTCTGAATCTTATTATGCAACCGGAGATGCCCAGAATGCAAGGATGTTTTTCAACATGTATTCCTCAGTGGGAGGAACATCATCTCGCTCGGATAATTTCTACGCAGGAATGATTAACTACACTTTGAAAGATTATGATTCTTCTATAACAAGATTCAACAGAGTGAAAGATGTTGACGATTCTCTCGGACAAAGTGCAAACTACCATATTGGGCAATGTTATATCCAGCTAAAAAATAAGCCGGCAGCAGAAGAGGCATTCCGCAGTGCGGCATTTATGCACTATGACAATGCAATAGAAGAGGACGCCTATTTCAACTATGCAAAGCTGGACTTTGACTTGACGGGAGAGACCTCCAGATTTAATGAATACCTTAATAAATACAGTATTACAGATAACAAAAAGGATGAGATATACGGCTATATAGCAACTGGAGCATTAACAAAAAAGGATTATGATCAAGCAATAAAATCTCTCTCAGAAATTAAAAAACCAACAGAGACAGACGTTATAAATCTTAAAAAGGCCAACTTCTTTAAGGGGACAAAGTTGCTGGATGAAGGCTCGTACTTAGCTGCTTCTGAATATCTTGCAAAAGCAAGTGAGAATGAGGGATACAATCCTGCTCTGACAAATCTTGCCAAATTCTGGCAGGCAGAAAGTTATTTCCGTCAGGGAAAGTTTGAAGAATCTCAGAAAATTTTGAGCGACCTGCAGAAGAATCTGCGCTTTAAACAGAGTGCGGAGTATCCGGAGTCTTATTTCAACAACGGATATAACTACTTCAAACTAAGGGATTTGGCAAATGCAAAAACCGCTTTTGAGACATATCTTAACTTTCCGCAAGACAAGCGTGCATACACAATCGATGCAAAAACCCGTCTTGCAGATTGTTACTTCATGGAACGCAACTTTAGCAAAGCCGCAGAGTTGTATGAAAAAATAGGAGAGGAAACAGACTACAAAAATTTATACGCGCCAATGCAAGGTGCCATTGCCCGCGGCTTCATGTCCGACAACGCTAAAAAGATATCGGAGTTAAAAAACATTACTTCTGAAGAACACAGAGAATCACCGCTTTACACTGAGGCTTTATATGAATTGGGCCGCACCCAAGTGCAGAATTCAAATGACAAAGATGCGTTTGAGACATTTAATAAGCTTATCAATAATCCTCCCGACAGCATATACTATTGCAAAGCCCTTTTGGAGATAGGCATGATAAACACCAACAGGCATTACTATGATGCTGCAATAAATAACTATAAAGAAATCATTGATAAACAGCCAAACAGCCAGGAAGCACAGACGGCACTAAATGCTTTGGAGAACATTTACCAGAATCAAAACCGCTCGGAAGAATTTCTTGAATATGTGCAAGGCAGCGGCGCCGCTACCGCTAAAACACCTGCAGAAAAAGAGATGCTGATATTTAATTCCGCAGAACAAATTTATATGAGCGGAAAATATGACTCTGCAATTAATGCCCTTGCTTCATTCACCGACAGGTACCAATCAGGCGCAAAGTATTCACAGGCAACATTCTATCTTGCAGAGAGTTACAGAAAAACCGATAATATGGAAAAAGCAATTGAATGCTATCATAAAGTTATGGAGGAAGGGGAAGGGGCCTTTACGGAATCTGCAACTAAATATTACTCTGACTTAAGCTACAAATTGGAAAAATATCCGGATGCAATAAGGGGGTATGAGACATTGGAAAAAATAGCCAATTTTCAAGAGAATAAAAGGGAGGCTGTTATAGGTCAGATGCGCTCATACTTCTGCAACAAAGAGTATAAAACGGCGTCATTAAGAGCAGAACAGATTATTAGAGATAAAACATATGGACAGGAACAGGAAAATGAGGCAATGTACTATGAGGGTAAGAGCCTTCTTGCTCTTGGAGAGAGAGTTAAAGCAATAGAAGCTTTGAAGAAACTGTCAGAAAATCCAAAAACGGCATTTGGCGCGGAGGCTGCTTACATGGTCATTCAAGACTCTTTTGACAATGGAAAATTTGACAAAGTTGAAAAACAAACTTTTACTTTGTCAAAATCCAAGACAAGCCAAACCTACTGGATGGCAAGAAGTTTCATTGTTCTTGGAGATTCATACGCAGAGAAAGGGAACAAAGAGCAGGCACTTGCCACCTACCGGAGCGTTAAGGATAATTACAAGGGCAAAGATGATGATATAGTGTCTCTTGCCGCCGCAAAGATTAAACAGCTTTCAGAAAAATAGAGAGACGGTAGGATTTACCCGTCGAGATTATAAAGGGATATAAAAACAATTTATTAATATGAAAATGAGATATTTGGCAATTATTGCAACCGCTTTTGCGCTAACCGTTCCGGCAACTGCAGGTGCACAGAATGCGACAGTGAGAGTAGACAAAAACTATGAAGGAGATTTGACATCTGCGGGGAAACCAAAGATGGTTTTAAATTTTGCAGATACTCTAAGAAATTTTAATCTGAATTTTGACTATCACATTTTTGACAAGCCGTTCAGGGATTTATACGAGTTTTCTCCGCTTCCTACGGTTCAGATACACAGCCCTATGCAGGCGGATTATCCTTGGATTATAGCAAAACTGGGAATATCAATGCCGTTTAGTCCCGTGGCAACGGTTTACATTCAGCCGGACATTTTCAAAAATAATACCGAGAATGTATCAAACAGCCTGAGGTTTAAAATTGAGCATAAATCCTACTGGGGAAAATTGCCGCTGGCAGGATTTAAAGATAACGGAAAGACCACCGACCTCAGCACCAAAGCACAGGCAAAGAGCTGTAACACAGGAGGCTCCATTAATTATAACCATCAGTGGCTTAAAGGCAACCTGTCCGCAGAGGCTTATTACCGTAATGTTCAAGACAGTTATTACGGATATAACAGCCAGCGCTTTACGGGATACGCAAATGCACCTGAAATCAATCATTTTGG
>JAQWEK010000055.1 GCA_028704975.1 Bacteroidales bacterium
AAGACCAAAAGCATATTTATTTTTTACCACTGAGCGTACTGCTTTCTGTATCAGAGTTATGCAACAGTTTGTCTGCTGCGTTATATTTGCGTCCAAAACTAATGTTCCATGAGAATTTTATCATGAACAGCTGGGCGGACTCTCTGAAATGCGAATTGCTATATGATGGAGCAAGGGTGCTCAGGTTGGTGGTTGGATTTTTATATGTGTTGCGATTTGTAAACGGATTTATAGCACCAACGGCAACAGACATTTCATCCGTAATTTTATACCCAAGCATTATGAGATGTCCTTTTTCATCTCTTGACACGACGGTCTCACCCAAAAGTTGCTTATCAAGACTGTTAATCTGGAAGTAAAGAATAAATTTCTTATAGTAGCCGTCCATTTCTATCGTATAATAACCGTTATTATAAACATGGTGATAGTCAACGCCTCTGCTGTCATAATGATTCATTCCTGCAGTTGCGCTAAAGGTAAATATTTTTGCAATCGGACCAACTTTGAATTCCAGTTCCGGATTAATCTTATACCAGCTTTTTTGGTTTAAATTGGTCCTGATAAATTTATCATTCTCTCTCACAGTTTCCTCCATGATTGGATTTTTCATGTAGTTATAGTAGACTTGACCGTTTACCGCGAACATTCCCTTCCGCCACTCAAAATATAATCTGTTCTCCCATATATGATAAACTTTAAGGCCGGGATTGCCTCTTCTAATCTGCAGAGAATCAATCAACTGTTCAACATTGTTTAAATCAGAAAGTTCAGGCGTACGGTAATCCAATTTAGTTGTCAAACGGATATATGCGTTGTCTGAAAAATTGTATCCTATATTAACCTTTGGATAGACAACAAATTTGTGGTAGTTGGCTCCGGCCTGTCCTGTCCACATATAAGCACCATATCCTCCAAAAGAATAATTGAACTTGTTGTAACGTCCTTTCAGCTCTGCAAACAGTGCTGCACGTCCTTCTCTCATTGATGTTGTTGCATCTACGGTTCCATTATAATCATTATTTGCATAAACTTGATAATATCTTGCACCTGTACTGAGAATCAATGCTTTATCCGAATGTTTCTTATTGTCCCCGACGATTTTATTTTCCGTTCCGACAGTACCGCCGGTCGCAGAGCCATCGGCAGCATTATTAGAACCTGCTCCGCCGGCATTTTCCGCCTTAGATTTTAAAAGTCCCTGCTCATAAATTGTCTCTCCGATTATGGAATATTTATCTCCTTTAACTTTTGAATAAATATCTGTTATAACCTTTTCTCCACCGCCTGTAAGAGGCTTGGACTCTGAATACATCTTCTTATCTATAGTCCCAATATAGGTTCCCACTACATTCACAATTAGATGTTTATTTTCAGAAAAATTTTTCTGAAAATATAAATCCAATGACGGAGTTGTGTACAATTTCTTTGTGCTGTCTCTCATATCAACATAATTATCTCTGTCATTTACAGGATATAACAAGCTGTGGTAGTCATAGTTATAAACATTGTTGTGATTGACTCTAAAATCGGCGTTAAAGAACCATTTCTCTCCCTCTTGATAATTATAATATGCATCAACCCAGCTATGCCAAAACTTAAAGCGGCTTGGAATACCTTGTTCCACACGGGTAAAGGAACTGTCGTGAGCAAAATTAAATGTCTCCCTGTTTTCTCTCCACATACCTTTAAGATTACGAACATTGGACCAAATGTTCACTCCGTATTCGGACTTTTTATGATTAAACTTTGCATTAAGATTTATATCATTAAATCCCAATATTTGAGGAGATTGCCTGATGTCAATCCCGACATTTCCTCCGGATACGGCTCTTTTTACTATATAATCTATCACCACAGCTACATTTTCCCCGTAGCGCAATGATGGATCATCATGATATTCAACTCTCTTTATCTCCTCCGGCTTTAGAGCTTTAATCTGCTGGATATTTGCTTTTACCCCGTTTATTCTTAGCTGTACTTCTCCGTCATTAGAGGATGTAATTTTATCCTGCAGAGGATCAACAGATAATCTTGAGAGCCGCATTCTTGCAAGCAAATCTACTCCGTTTGTAGAAGACTTCACCTGATAAGCAGTTGGAAGCACCAGTTTTTTGTCAGGAGTATTCACAATATTTGAAGCGCTTATAACCAGCTCATTAAGAGTAAGTGCGGAATGTTCAATCTGCACGTCTCCAAGATTTACATTTCCGCTTACCCCGTCTAAACCAATCTTCTTATTCTCATATCCAATGCAGGAAACCTCGATGATATAATCTCCCGCCAAAATATTATCAAAAACAAACCTCCCGTTTTTATCTGTAACACAGCCTGTTACAACGCTCATGTCTTTTTTGCGCAGAACAACATCCACAAACTCCACTGCATTTTTCACAGCAGCCGTTTCATCAGTTCTTCCATTATCAATTGTATTTTTTGTCCCGACAGTTTTATTATATTCAATCTCCCCCGTACCTTTTTTTACAGCACTTGCCCCTGTACCGGACGTTGTTTTTACCGCAGAAGTTTCTGTCGCTTCTACCGTCACAATCCTTCCCTTTATGCTTATTTTCTGAGCATTAGCAAGACTGCATGTAACGGCCATTACCGCGGTTAATAAAATTATTTTTAAATAGTTTTCCTTTTTCATGATTAAACATTTATGCATATAAAACTCTCATCTCCAAAATAAATACATCAGTTAGACAGAGATTTCTATATTAGGTTGCATTATATTGATTGTACTGTTTATTAAATTTTAGCTTGATCGATTTTAATTGTCCGTTTTCAGTTTCTTCTTTGCACAGCTCGCGCTTGATGTGGTAAAACAGTTACCTGTTTTACCACAGTCGCGAACTAAAAACGAATCACAAAATATTTACGAACTTTATTATCTCCGGCTGCATTATAGCGGAAGCTTCCGATATAATTATTTTTTTAACTTATTGACTACTACCACGCTACCATCCGGAACGGTTATTTTTGCATTTACCAGAGTTCCGCTGAATTTCTTTGAACGTGAAATGATTTGCGGATATATTGTAATAACCGGACCTTTTATTGAAATAAGGTTGCTTTCATAATTCCCGTTAGGATAAACCTTGCTGGTTATCAACTTTTCTCTACCATAGCTTCTTTTCATCTCTATCTCTACCGTAGGAGTTACGGTTGTATCTCTGACTATCTTGGTTTTGGTGGAATCCTTATTATATACTATTGTGCTTGCGGCAACTGAACTTACGGAGAACTTTGGATAGATTGCAAACATTGCCATCCTCTGTTTGTCTCTCCCCCAGAAGGTTCTATAACCACAATCATAAGTATTGTCCCTATCCGCCTTTACAATTGTTTTTAAAGGAGTTACAATGGTAGTAGAATCATCTCCCTCATCTTCATCATAAAGATTATTTTCAAAATCAGAATCCCAATTCCTCCAGTTTGGAGCAGGCAGCAAAGAAACGGCACATACTCTATGCAAAAATTCACTGTCGTTCATATCTACAAATGAACTGTCGGAAGCATTTGGAAGTTGAGCATAATTAACATAAAGAGTGTCATAATTCTTTGACAGTGTTTGAGTTGATGACTGCTTTGTAAAGTCAAATGTTTGCTCAACGGCAGCAGCGCCAAACACAAGCAAAAGAATTAAAGATATGACCCAAACGCCAAATGCAATAAGACCGGGTCTGAATTTTGGCATTTTAAAATTGAATGTCCAGCGGATTCCAAGATACATCAAAATGCAGCAAGGCAGAAGCCAAACAATTATTCTAAGCATGTTAATGAAGAATATATTACCCTGAAAATCAAAGTAATTAAGAATGGAAAGCGGAGTGGTTCCAAACCTTAAACCGGATGCAAAGTAATATGCAAGGCCCGCAATAAATCCTCCGAGTGATGCAAGGATACAAACAATTCCGACAATAATTTTTAGAATTCTTCCAAACTCTGCGCCTCTTGGCCCGTTAGAGTTATTATAGTCATATTCAACGCCTTGTACGCCCGGGGCACTTCCCTTCATTGCACACTTATCCTCTACTGTTTTAGCCTTAGGCATGATAATCCAAAGAAGGATATAAGCCAGAAAGACAACTCCGCCAAAGTGTGTCCATCCAAAACCGTGTCCGCTAATCCACAAAAAGTGTCTCCCCAATGAACCTAAAATGAACGCTACCACAAAAATCAATCTCATTATAACAGGGTCAATTTTGCAATATGCGGCAAGTCCGCTGCAAACTCCGCCAATCACGCGGTTGTCCATGTCTCTGAACAACTTGCGGCTGCTGCGTCCATTTTCCGAGTTTTGATTTCCGCCATTGTAACCTGCAGAATTTCCGGTATTTGCAGAGCCTTGGGCATTTGCATTTCCTGTGTTATAAATGGTTTCATCTTCTCCATCTATTTCCTGCGGTCTTCCCATAACTGCAATTACCCTATCTATTCTCTCCTCTGTAACAACGTCTTCCTTGCCAAACTTATCCAAAAGCAACTCCGCAATTCTTCTCTCAATGTCATCCAAAATTTCACTTCCTTCCGGTCTTGCAGAGTAATGAACGGTAAGCACTTTAAGATAATTGTCCAGTTTTGCGTAGGCATTTTTATTAATAATAAATGCAACGCCTCCTATGCTGATTTTTAATGTTTCTTCCATAATAGTTTAAGTTTTATAAGTTATTATTCCCCTCTGCAGTATCATTTTCTGCACTATTCTGTGTTGTTGCAGAATCTGATGAAACGTTATTGTCTACAATTTTATTCATATCAATTCCGTTCTTTACAAGTTCAACGGATTTTACAACATCGCTCCACGCAGCATCCATAAGTTCAAGAGCTCTGCGCCCTTTATCTGTTAAGGAGTAATATTTTCTTGGAGGGCCGCTTGGACTCTCTTCCCAGCGATAACTTAGCAATCCCTGGTTTTTCTGACGGGCCAGAAGAGGATAAAGCGTACCCTCAACCACTATCATCTGCGCCTGCTTAAGCTCTGATATCAAAGGAGATGCATAAGAGTCTCCCTTGCGCAAAATGCTCAGGATACAATACTCCAGAACGCCTCTTCTCATCTGGGCCTGAACATTATCTGCATTTATTTCTACTTGATCTTTAATTTCCATATTAAAATTTTTTACTTGTTAATAAATAGAACTTGTGTCATTGGTTTAATATTAGACGTTCAATTATTATTTGAACATCGGAGCAAATCTTGCAAGATTTTCCGCCGTCGGAGGTATCCCGTATAACTCGCACATTTGCACAGGATTAATCGCTCTCGGGATAACAATCCAAAGTATAATATAAACCAGAAAACCAAATAGTCCCGCCAGAAAAGCTATTATAAAAATGACTTTCATAAGCACGGGGTCCAAATTAAAATAATAAGCAAGGCCGGTGCAGACTCCTCCAAGTGTGTGACGCCCAGGGTCTCTGTAAAGTTTATGAGGCGGCACCATCTTGTAATTATAACTGCCGCCGCTCATATTTGCATCTGCGCTCTGTCCGGATTCACCCCGTGCATTCTTAACGTAAGGCTGTCCGTCCGGCATTCCAAGTTGAGCTGTAATTTCATCTACCATTTTAGAATCAACCACATTTCTAAAGGAATCAATCTTGGTGGAGAAAAGTTCTGCAATTCTCGTCTCCAAATCTTTCATTGTTTCGTCGCCTTGAACTCCAAGTTTTGAGTTGTTCTTAAAAGCGTTTAGATAATTTTTTAAATCCGAATAGGCTTCCGTTTCAATTGTGAAACTTTTACCGCCAATTCCAACTGTTAGTACTGTTTTCATCTTCGTATTTTTTATATTATTTGTATTTCCTCTTTTATTAATCTCTTCTACTAATCAATCACCTTTCTTTTAGCAACCTCTTCTTGCGGGTTAATGCGCTACCTCATTTGACCCATCTTTGCGTGACCTCTTATTTGGTACTGCAAATATATATAGATTTATAGGTACTTTGTATCGCAAGGTACTAAAATAATTTTTAGGCCCGGTAACTTTGAGATCTAATCTCTTGATTACCAGGCCTATATTATTTTTAATCCCGACGGATTATTTTGTTACTTTTTTGCTACGGTGCTTTTTTTTCACCTATTTTGCCGGAGTCGCAGGTGCAGAAGATGCAGGAGCTGACTGCTGAGCGCCGCCGCTAGTTGGGAACTGAGGCTGTGCGCCTGCCGGAGCTTGCTGCTGAAGTTCCTTTGTGAGGTCAGTTTTGGTCTCCGTAACCTTT
Source organism: Bacteroidales bacterium (assembly GCA_028704975.1). GTDB lineage: Bacteria > Bacteroidota > Bacteroidia > Bacteroidales > UBA932 > Egerieousia. Next base: position 6,226 of record JAQWEK010000055.1, read on the forward strand.
GTAGAAACAAACGCAGTTGCCAAAACGCTGCACACAAGAACTATGGCTACAAGAGTCCATGTTGCCTTTTCCAAAAAGTCTGCAGTCTGTCTAACGCCAAACGTCTGGTTTCCAGATGCAAAGTTGGCAGCCAAACCGCCGCCTTTATCGTTCTGTACAAGAACTATAATTGTTAAAAATATACTTGCAATTACAATGATGATAGCTAAAACGGTATACATATTTTAAATTCTTATCTTTTTAACTTGCTGTAAATCTGTCTTTTATTTACTCTTTCCTGAAGCCGCTTCTTTTTTAGCGAGTTCTGTTTCTTTCACAAGGGCTGCAAAGTAAGCACTTTTTTGCGGATATAGCAAAATTAGTTTGGAAAAAACCTCTATAGCCTGCTCATAATAACCTTGTTGTGCATATACCTGTCCAAGAGTTTCAGTATAAAATTCCGGATCTTCAAAATTCACTTTGCCGTCGGGACCCATAACTGAATATCCGCAAGAACTCTGTGTAAATGAGCCTGTTGCAAGATGCGCCGCCTCTGAAGGGAGACCGCCGTCCTCTCTCTCCAGCTGTTCAAAATCTTCTCTGGAGAAGTAATCTCCGCCAACAGGTATGTACTTGATTGTTGTTACAACAGGGCTGCCGACTCTCTCTTTTTTTGCCTCTGCAATTGCCGCTGCCGCTGCTGCTTTTACGTCTTCTATTCTTTCTTCCACAACATCAATCACCTCCACCGGCTGCTTCTCAACAGGCACTTCCACTCTCTCTTCAACAACTTGCTCTTCAACTTGCTCCTTTGCAGGAACATCCTTTACCTCTTCCTGTGGCTTCTCGTCCGCCGGAACTATTTGTCTGACTTTATCATACAGCCTTTGGCGAGACGGCAAAAACACAGCCGAATGCCTAAGCTCGGTATCAAAGATCTCCCTGCTTATGGCGGCCAGCTTCAAAAGCAAAACCTCCCGGGCATAAGAAAACCACGGGTACTCTGTAATGATGGTTTCTAGCTGCTCGGGTGTAAAATGCTTTATATCAGTATAATCCGTTTGTGTCATAGTAAACCGCTACCAATTTGCAACGGTTGCGTTAAATATGTCTTCCACCAATGTTTCTACAATCTGGTCACACAAAGATGACTGTACTGCATCCAAAGAACTTGTAGAATCATAATCTTGATATGCCGCAAATGATTTGTCAAAATTCTCTTTTGGATATTTTTCATTTTTAAAGACAATCTTAACCGTTACAGTCAGTCTGTTCTTGGAAGCAACCTCCTCAGATGTTATAGCCGTTGGTGTAACCTCATAACTGGTAATGTACCCGCTAACATCCAAATCTCCGCCATCAGTTACCATATCCAATTTTGTAAGATGACGATACTTGTCCTGTAATGATTGCGTCAGCTGATTAGAAAGGGTCGGATTAACTTGCATTGCCTTATTCTCAATAGTATGAACCGTTATAGATTTCACATCTTGGGCAATAGATGTCCCTGAGAATGAATATATTCCACAACCTGTTGCGAGCAAAATCATAGCCGCCACCGCAAATATTTTATAAAGTTTATTCATCTATTTATCCAGATGTAATTCTTTTATTTTTCTGTAAAGAGTTCTTTCTGAGATGCCCAGTTCTGCTGCCGCAGCTTTCCTCCTCCCCCTGTGTTTCTCCAGGCACTTCTTAATAAGCTCTGCATTAACCGAATGGATAGAAAAATCCTCTTTGATTTCCGCATAATCTTTCTCTTCCGGTTCTGAGGCAATATCCTTCTTATTCCCGACAGATTGCTGTGTGACCGGTGCCGTATTCACAATTACATTGTCTCCGGCATGCACAAATCCTCCCGCATCATCTTGCACGCCCGCTGCTTTGGCAATTGCCGCATTATTGTATCCTCCCGATAAAGAGCGCATTTCGCTCTTTAAAGAATCAACTTCCTGTTTAAGTGAGAATATCATTTTATAAAGAACATCCCTGTCATTTATCAGACTCTCTTTATCCGCCTCGCTCTTTAAAATAGGCAAAGCTTCCGGACCATCCTTGGGCAAATATTTTTGCAGCATTTCCGCTGTAATATTTCTATCAGCCTCCAATACAGACATTTGTTCCGCCACATTTTTCAACTGACGAATATTGCCAGGCCAACGATAAGAGGTAAGCTGCACTTGCGCATCATGGTTTAATTTGAGAACGGGCATGTTATATTTCTCCGCAAAATCCAAAGCAAACTTCCTGAATAGTAAGAATATATCATTCTTTCTGTTTCTCAGCGGAGGAATAGTTATTGGTACAGTATTTAATCTGTAATACAAATCATCTCTGAATTTCCCTAATTTACAGGCATTTACAAGGTTTACATTTGTTGCCGCAACAACGCGGACATTGGTTTTCTGAACCTTGGAAGAGCCAACCTTCATAAACTCTCCGCTCTGCAAAACTCTCAGCAATCTTACCTGTGTAGATAAAGGAAGCTCAGCCACTTCATCCAAAAAAATGGTTCCTCCGTCCGCCACTTCAAAGTACCCCTTGCGCGTCTCATTAGCGCCTGTAAATGAGCCTTTTTCATGTCCAAACAGTTCGGAATCTATGGTCCCCTCCGGAATAGCTCCGCAATTCACCGCAATGTATGAAGCGTGTTTGCGGGAACTGTTTTGATGTATTATTTGCGGAATAGCCTCCTTGCCTACTCCGCTTTCTCCGTAAACAACCACGGACAAATCTGTGCCGGCCACTTGGATAGCTATATCCAAAGCGCGATTAAGCGCCGGATCATCTCCCACAATATCAAATCTCTGTTTTATACTCTGTAATTCCATTATCTCTCTAATTCTGCAACGGTCATGCCACTTAGTGCACAAAGTTAAAAAAAACTGCCAATTTTTCAGTACATTTGTCCCCCGCGATTTCCAAAGCACATGTTTAAGAATTTAAATGTGTTCTTGATCACTTAATAAACTGTCCGGATGAAAAAAATAATTGCAATAATACCCGCACGCTATGCCTCAACAAGATTTCCCGGCAAGCCTCTGGCCCTTGTCAACGGCATCCCGATGATTGTAAGAGTGATGCGCCAGGCGGCAAAGGTTTTTAGTGATGTTTGTATTGCCACAGACGATGAAAGAATCTATAACAAGGTT
>JAQWEK010000056.1 GCA_028704975.1 Bacteroidales bacterium
CTGAATAGTAAGGATCTACCTTGTTTTCAACAGGCACTTTTGCCAAAAGGATTTCCGTTTCAGTCATTGAATGATTGTCTTTCATTACATCATAATTTTGATTGTAAAATTAGGCAATTATGCTAAATATGGATGTTCTATAATAGAACTAATTCTACCGATATAGCGATATATTCTTCTTTAAGCATATAATGTTCCAAAATGGGACATATATAATCATCGGTTTACTATCACTTTTGTACCAGTATTAAAAAAGCATTAAAAATATATCATGAATAAAACGGGATTAAAAACCTCCTTGGCTGTAATGGTTTTCCTATTTGCCAGTTGCGGGGACAAAGGTAACGGAGTAGAAAATGTTGTTACTGTGAAGACTATTACAACTCAGAAATCTGCTGTTGAGGACGAGCAGAACTACGCGGGAACTATTGAGGAACTTAATGGGACCTCTCTGAGTTTTGCCGGTATGGGTACCATAAGAACATTATCTGTTAGTGAAGGACAAAGTGTGAGAGCCGGACAACTCATAGGAACAATTGACGCTTCAAGTAATCGCAATGCAGAGATAATTGCTTATGCGGCTACCCAACAGGCACAAGATGCCCTAAAACAGGCACGGGATGCTTATTTAAGAATGAAATTATTGCATGACAACGGTTCATTACCGGAAATCAAATGGGTGGAAGTAGAGACAAAGGTTTCTCAGGCCGAAAAAGTACTGCAACAGACGCAAGCCTCTGAGAAAATAGCACACAAGGGATTGGTCGATACTCGTTTGACGGCACCATTTGCCGGCTATATAGCCAGCAAAAATGCAGAGGTTGGGCAGAATGTGATCCCCGGTCAGAAAATCGTATACCTTGTCAAAATAGATCAAGTAAAGGTAAAGATCAGCGTGCCGGAAGAGGAAATAGCGAAAATTCACATCGGACAATCCGTCATGTTCCATGTGTCCTCTCTGGGAAATGTATCGTTTTTTGGTAAGGTAAATGAAAAAAGCATCTATGCAGACCCTATTTCCCGTTCTTATACGGTTAAGGCTATTGTAAACAACCCCGGACACAAATTACTGCCCGGCATGGTATGCGATGTTTACACATCCATAAACTGCATTTCCACCGGCATATCTTTACCGGCTAATATAATTCAGATTGACATTGACAACAATCCTTTTGTCTGGACCGTTAAAGGGGGAAAAGCTAAAAAAGTTTATGTGGTCCTCGGCGATGATATCGGAGATAGGATTATGATAGAAAGCGGACTTCCTCAGGGGGAAAGAGTCATTGTGGAAGGACAACAGAAAGTAAGCAATGGAATGAAAGTAAAGGAATATGAAGAATAAAAAACGTAGCATTGTAGAATGGTCAATGCATTACCGCAATATAGTAATATTGGTAACTTCCGTACTGGTAGCATTTGGATTATTCAGCCTCATCAAAATGAACAAAAACGAATTCCCGGATTACACCATACGCCAGGGTATTGTGGCCGCAGTATATCCGGGAGTGTCATCCGATGAAATAGAAGAACAGGTCACCAAACCTCTTGAAAATTACATTTTCACATACAAGGAGGTCAAAAAAGCCAAAACAAAATCATACAGCCGTAATGGCCTAAGCATTATTCAAATAGAATTAAACGACGACATAAACGGCGCCGATAAGGAAAATTTCTGGAGCCGATTTAAACTGGGGGTACAACAATTCAAATCATCTTTACCGGTGGGAGTATTGGCATTACAGGTACAAGACGATTTCGGAGACGCTTCTTCACTGCTTATAACTATGGAGAGCAAAGATAAAACCTATCGTGAACTCAATGATTACATGGATGATTTAAAAGATCATCTACGCAACATAGAGAGCGTTGGACGCATGAATGTCTATGGGAGCCAGAAAGAACAAATCGGTGTTTATGTAGACACTAAAAAACTTTCACAATACGGTATCAGACAAGGTGTTGTCTCTGCAGCCCTGATGGCAAAAGGATTCAACACTACGGCAGGTATGCAAAAAACGGCCTCTTATGAAGCCCCTATTCACGTAGACCGTTCTCTGAATATGGTAAACGATGTGAAACAAATGATAATATATTCCGGTCCAAATGGTAATGTAGTAAAGGTAGGCGACTTGGCCGCCGTGAAAAAAGAATATGCCCAACCGACAAGCTTTGTGACAAACAATGGGAAGAAATGCATAGTACTGAGCGTGGAAATCAAGAAGGGACGTTCCATAACCGATATGGGAACTAAAATAAAGAAAGAACTTAAAGAATTCCAAAAAGAACTGCCAAAGGAGGTAACTATGTTTACGATCACGGACCAGAGCCTGGTTGTCCGTGATTCGGTCGTTGAATTTCTTGAGGAACTTCTTATTGCAATAGTGGCCGTAATGATTGTTGTACTCCTACTAATGCCTATTCGTGTGGCACTGGTCGCTTCTAGTACAATACCCATAAGTATCTTTATCTCTTTGGGGCTATTCTATGCCTTTAATATTGAGCTTAATACAGTAACATTGGCCGCCCTTATAGTGACACTTGGAATGATAGTCGACAACTCCATTGTTATAATTGACAACTATATGGAACTGCTTGCTAAAGGCATGAACAGATGGAGGGCAAGCATAGAAAGCGCAGAACATTTCTTTAAATCAATCTTTACAGCGACATTGGCCATTTCCATCACTTTTTTCCCGTTATTGCTCACTACTACAGGTGTTTGCCACGACTTTCTCAAACTTTTTCCTTGGGGTGTGACCATTGTACTAATGGTATCGCTTCTTGTGGCAGAACTTGTAATACCATTTATGCAATTCTATTTTATTCGCAAACCCATAAAACAAAAAATAAATGAAAACGAAAAATCTAAATTCTCTTTTCTGGGTGTGCTACAAAAATATTACGACAAACTTATTGATCTATGTTTCAAACACCCGCATGCAGTAATTGGAATAGGTACAGCGTCTATAATCACCGGTATCTTTCTAATGGGCAAATTGCCCCAGAAGCTAATGCCTATGGCAGAGCGCAATCAATTTGCCGTTGAAATATATCTCCCTACCGGCACACCGCTTGCCAAAACAGCAGCTATTGCGGACTCTATGGAACGTGATCTTAGAAAAGACAGGCGTGTGATCTCTGTAGCCTCATTCAAAGGGACGTCTTCTCCGAGATTTCAAGCTACTTACGCACCTCAATTTGGCGGCAAAAACTATGCTCAGTTTATTGTCAATACAAAAGACAATAAATCAACGGTGGCCGTATTGAAAGATTATCGCATGAAATATACAAACATCTTCCCCAGCGCCTACATACGCTTCAAGCAACTCTCCTATAATGATAACGCAAACGATGTTGAAGCCAGGTTAAGCGGAAATGACTGGGCCCAACTGAAAAAAACGGCCGACAGTGTAACTGCACTGTTCCGCGCCGACAAAAACCTAATTCTTTCACGCAATGATGTAAATGAACCGCTCCTTACGACTGCCATCAAACTTGACGAACAAAAGGCCAACCGTCTTGGTATCACCAATACTCAAGTTGAACTTGACATGGCAACACGCTATAACAGTGACGGTATACCGGTAGCAACTATTTGGGACGGAGATTACGCTATTCCGGTTGCACTAAAAAGCGATAATGCCCAACAAGCATCAATTAATGATATTGCCAATGAGCCCATTGCCATAGCGGGAGGATTAAAGACAATCCCCCTGAGACAGGTTGCCAAAGTAATGTCCCGTCGTGAAGACGGAGAGATCTGCCATCGCAACGGAATGCGAACAATAACCGTAATGGCTGATGTCGCAGATGGCGTCAACGTAATATCAGAAACAGCCAGACTTCAAAAGAAGCTATCTCAGAACAAGATGCCACATGGAGTAAAGCTGGATTGGGGAGGAGAACTGGAGCTCTCCAATGAAGAAACCCCGCAAATCCTTAGGGGACTGGCAATCAGTGTCATCATTATCTTTTTCCTAATGCTTGCTCACTTCCACCGTGTTTCCACTGCGGTATTGGTGTTAATATCACTGCTGTTAGTCCTTCCAGGAACAGCTCTGGGCGTACTTATTCCAGGTAAAGATTTCTCTGTAACATGTTACCTTGGTATAATATCGCTTATGGGTATTCTTGTACGTAATGCCGTAATAATGTATGATTATACAGAAGAACTACGTGACAACCAACACCTTCCGGCACATCAAGCTATATATACAAGCGCAAAAAGACGTATGCGACCGATTTTTCTTACCTCAGCGGCAGCCTCAATGGGTGTAGTACCTATGATCCTTGGAGGGAGCGGATTGTGGTCACCTATGGGAAATGTGATTTTCTACGGAACAATCATCACCATGATCTTTATTCTTACGGTTCTGCCTATAGCCTACTGGCTTATGGAAAAGGAGTCAGCAAAAAAAAGAGAAAGAGGTCTGGATTTGGAAAAACAATAAGTCATTACAATGAAAAAATTATACATAATATGCATATCGTTGTGTCTGTCAACCTTATCGATGGCTCAACAAAACCTAACGCTTGAACAGGTAAAAAAATTTGCCGTAGAACATAATATAAATATGAGGTCCGCGGATAATACAATAGAACAGGCACAAGAGCAGAAAAAAGAAGCCCTTACCAACTATTTTCCCCATATTAATGCAACAGGTTTTGGTTTTAAATCTGACAAGGATATGATCAAGAAAAATATTAATACGACTGATTTATTACCCGCATCGCTGTTAAAATACATTCCCGGTGACGTGGTTGCAGACATACCTTCCACAGTCCCAGTAAATTTTCTTGACAGGGGTATCATGGGCGGTCTTACGGCAATTCAGCCGGTGTTTATGGGCGGACAAATAGTCAACGGCGTCAAACTAGCCGAAGTAAACGTTGAGGCGTGCAAACTGCGGAGGGGAACCGCCTTAAATGAAGTGACACTCACGGCCGAACAGTATTATTGGCAAATCATATGTTTAAAGGAAAAAAATAAGACTATGAATATCATAAGTGATATGCTGAAATCTTTGGAAAAGGATGTTGATATGGGAGTAAAGGCAGGTGTGAGCATGCGGAACGATCTTCTGCAAGTTCAAATTCGCGAGAATGAAATAGCCAGCAATCTTATAAAACTGCAAAATTCTCTAAAGCTCTCGCGCATGGTTCTGGCCCAATACATAGGCATGAACGGGCAAAACGTGGATGTGAATATGTCTCTTGATCCATCCGTAACTCCTGATTATCCCACCTCTTTGAAAGTGGACCATGACAGTGCCGTATCATGCACATGGGAATATAAACTACTGCAAAAAAACGTAGAAGCAATGACACTGCAACGCAAAATGGAAGTTGGAAAAAATCTGCCTTTCGTAGGAATCGGAGTTGGTTATAACTACTATGACATGAAGGAGATGAATAATAAATTCTGCACGACGTTCGCTACCATCAGCATCCCCATTTCAGATTGGTGGGGAGGATCTCACGCCATTAAGCAAAAAAGACTGGCCGAGGAAAATGCCGCCGAACAATTAACAGATAATACACAACTGCTTGAGATCCGCATGCAAAAAAACTGGAATGATGTTGACGATGCGTATAAACAATTGCAACTAGCGAAAAAAAGTGTAGAACAGAGCAGAGAAAACCTCCGTCTGGAAAAAGATTACTATCGTGCCGGTACTGTAACGATGAGCGACCTGCTTAATGCCCAGCAGCAATACCAACAATCATGTGACAGATATTCAGATGCTTACGCAGAGTTGCAAATAAAAATATCGGAATACAAACAGAGCGTGGGAGAATATTAGCAAAACACATCTACTTTGCCGGCCGGAACTTGGATTTTTATTTTTGTCATAAAAATTTGATTTCAAAATTGTAGTTCCCGCAAATTGTTCGTAGTTTTGCGAACTACAAACAATTTACGGGAATCAAGATTAAAAATCATTAATATAAAACAAAAGTTAAGGTATGAAAAAGTATATTTGGATGACAATGGCAGCATTAATGTGTTTCAGCGGAATCGCAACGGCACAACAGAAAAAAGTTGTAAAAAAGGCCTCGCCAAACACAGTTGTAGAAGTTCTATACTTTCACGGCAAACAACGCTGCCCTACCTGCATATCTATCGGTGACAACTCAATTGATGTAGTGAACAAGGATTTTGCCAAACAGCTTAAATCAGGTCAGGTAAAGTTCAGGGAGATAGACATTTCTACTCCCGACGGCGAGAAGATAGCCGACCTTTATCACGTAACATGGTCTTCACTATATGTCAATCAATGGAAAAACGGCAAGGAGAATCGCAACGATATGACACGTTTCGGTTTTGAAAATGCCCGTAATAACACGGAAGCATTCCGCAGCGGATTAAAAAACAAGATCAATCAACTTCTGAAGTAGATGTTGGATTATGAATTTCCTGCAAAATATTCTTGACAGCAGCAGTGTCCCTATTGTCACAGCTTTCGTGCTCGGACTGCTGACGGCCATCAGCCCGTGTCCGCTGGCAACAAACATCACCGCCGTTGGATATATCAGTCGTGATATAGAAAACAAGCGACACATATTTTGGAATGGAATCCTTTACACGGCCGGGCGTATGATAGCCTATTCCGTGCTCGGCGCAATACTAATCTACATTCTTCACAAGGGTGAAGATCTGTTCTTTATACAGAAAAACATCAGTAAATGGGGTGAAATGCTGATTGCTCCTGCAATGATTTTAATAGGACTGTTTATGCTCTTTGGTGAACGTCTGCATTTATCCAAATTCGGCTTTTCAGGAAATATAAAATCAGATCACATAAAGGGAGTATGGGGGAGTCTGTTTCTGGGTATGCTTTTCGCTATGGCATTTTGTCCCACAAGCGGAGTGCTTTATTTTGGAATGCTTGTTCCGATGTCGGCTCAAACCGCCGGCGGATATTTATTGCCTGTAGTATTTGCCTTTGCAACAGGACTTCCGGTCATACTCGTAGCATGGCTTTTGGCTTACAGCGTAGCCGGAATAGGAAAATTCTACAATTACATGAAAGCATTTCAAAAATGGTTTAATATAATCGTCGCCATATTATTCATCATAGCGGGACTATATTACGCATATACATTTTATTTGTAGAATTTAAAAAATTATCATGAGCAAATTATGGTATCCGATGATCGACCAAGACAAGTGCATTGGTTGCATGGCATGTTACAAGATGTGCAGACACGGTGTGTACGCAATAAACAATGATAGACCGACAGTCGTCAACAGAGAAGGTTGCGTGGAGGGTTGTCACGGTTGCGGCAACAGATGTCCGGAAAAAGCGATTGTATATTCCGGAGATTTCAAAAAGATGATCAAATGTTCTTGCAATGACGATTGATTGTAATCGTAAATAAAGATATTAGATGAAAAAATTAGCCTTTTTAGACCGATATCTAACCCTTTGGATATTTCTCGCCATGTTTATCGGCGTGGGTATAGGGTACGTTTACCCAGGAATAGTAGAGTTTTGGGGACATTTTGAAGTAGGTTCCACAAATATACCATTAGCCGTGGGACTGATTTTAATGATGTTTCCGCCTCTTGCTAAGGTGAAATACGAGGAATTGGGAAATGTTTTTGCAAACAAAAAGGTACTTGCAATCTCTCTGATACTCAACTGGGTTGTTGGTCCTATATTGATGTTTACACTTTCAGTTTTATTCCTTTCAGCTTATCCGGAATACATGTATGGACTTATCATGATAGGGTTGGCTCGTTGTATCGCCATGGTACTGGTGTGGAACGACCTCGCGAAAGGCAGTAGCGAATATGGTGCCGGTCTTGTGGCTCTCAACAGCATATTTCAGGTACTGTTCTATTCTGTCTATGCTTATTTCTTCATTGCAATATTTCCCGACTGGATAGGACTTCCCGCCACAGATGCGGTGAGGAACATCACGATGTGGATGATAGCCAAGAGCGTGCTTGTATATCTGGGTATACCGTTTATCACAGGTTATACAACAAGGAAAGTGCTCCGCAAAATAAAAGGCGATGACTGGTATTACAAACGTTTTGTTCCAAAGATAAGTCCGATAACACTTATTGCCCTTCTATTTACAATTATCGTCATGTTCTCATATAAAGGAGAATACATTGTAAAACTTCCCATGGATGTTCTGCGTGTTGCCGTACCGTTGATATTGTATTTTTCCATCATGTTTTTCTCATCGTTCTGGTTTACAAAACACATTGGAGTACCTTACGACAAATCGGCCTCAATTGCATTCACTGCCACCGGAAACAACTTTGAGTTAGCCATAGCCGTATCCATAGCTGTTTTCGGCATCAGTTCAGGTGAAGCCTTCGCGGCCGTTATCGGTCCTCTTATAGAAGTACCCGTGCTTATTTTATTGGTAAAATATGCATTGAAACATAAGTATGGAAATAGTTAAACAGCGGAACTTGTAATATTTTAGCAACGCCATTAGGAATTTTGTATACATAAAAAATAGAACTCCTCTTCATAATAATATTTATACCCCCCTCCCATTTATCAGAAAGGGCTTGGAGTTACATTTTTATTTCTACCTCTTGAAAAACTGACGAGACTTTTGTCCCACACGCTTTATGCGCTTTAACTTTTTGCAGCAAAAGGGAAGGACTCTCACTCCCACAAAGATAACAGGTACAAAAAATGCTCAACTATTGTATATTTGTATTGGTAAGTCTTCAAAATGTCACCATTCTTCGAGTTCTTATAGGGGACTTAACAGATGTTCCGGTACTATAAAAATATTTCACTTGAAAAAGCAGTAGATATGAAATATCATGCTATGTGTTTGTTAAATGAACTGTCATTTTAGCAATAGCAAAAGTGATGGCTTCTAACTTAGTGATATATCCCTTTCCTGGCTGATTTTTGATTCAATGTGACATTTATAAACTACTTAACTATGGAATACAATGAATTACCTCAGACCACCTTTTTACAAGCAGTAAAAAGAACGTACAGTTCCTGCTCATCAAAGAGAATCCGCAGATCGGAATTTTGGTTCTTCTTTTTATTTACCTTCCTGATAGGTTGTTTTTTTGCCATACTTGAAATGGCATTTGCCGGTAACGAAGCCGGTCTAGTAATAATTAAGGTCTTTAATTATTTAGTAGCATTCATGCTGATAATCCCGTGGATAATGAAATGTGTCGGAAGACTGCACGACATAGGGAAAAGCGGTTGGTTGTTCCTGTTGTTCCTAATCCCAATAATCGGTATCATCATACTGATAGTTCTTTTTGTCAAGGACTCGGAAAAAGAAACCAATAAATACGGCCCGTCACCAAAGTATGTGGAGAAAAAAGATGTTCAGTCGTAAT
>JAQWEK010000057.1 GCA_028704975.1 Bacteroidales bacterium
TGTTTGGTGCCGCATTGGGGAATCTCAATGACGGCATCACTCATATCTACAACGCTCTGCTGTACGCCCGCTACTTCATTGCCAAATACAAGCGCGTATTTTTCCTTATGTAGATTTGCGGTTGAATTCTCTGCCGGAGTTTTTGCGGTTGAATTCTCTGCCGGAGTTTTTGCGGTTGAATCCTCAACTGGAGTCTTTGCGGTTGAATCCTCAACTGGAGTTTTTGCGGTTGAATTCTCTGCCGGAGTTAAAGATACACCGTCGTGAGTAATATTATTAGCTGCTACATAGGATTGGCTTGCAGATGGGGCATGTTGCTGCAGGGGCTGTTCCTGGACATGTTGCTGCAGGGGCTGTTCCTGGGCACGTTGCTGAAGAGGCAGTTGCAGCCGGTCAAGCATAACGGAGTCTTCCGTCTGCTCAATGCTCACAATGGTATATCCCTGATCCTTAAGCTCTTGTACGGCATCCGGCGTTTCATCAAAGTGTTGCCACTCCATGGAAAGCTCCGCGCCGAGGGCGGACTTGTGAATTTCTGCAGATGGGGGAGTGGCGCAAATGCCACACAGATAGACCTTTTCTGCGGCAAAGGCATCTGCGGTGCGGAAGGCCGCTCCTATGTTGAACCGGCTGCGGATGTTGTCCAGCACCAGCACTACCGGGATGCGCGGTACCTTCCGGAATTCCTCAACGCTCGGTCTTCCAAGCTCGCTATTTAAAAGTTTCCTCCCCATGAATCAAGTATTCACTAAAACAATTATTATCACCGCCGTCATAAACTGTTGCTGCCGGTCCTGCGTTCAGCTGCAGAATATAAGTTACCATTTACTCACCGCCGTCATAAACTGTTGCTGCCGGTCCTGCGTTCAGCTGCAGAATATAAGTTGCCATTTCCTCACCGCCGTCATAAACTATTGCCGGCCGGTCCCCCTTGAAATATAAAATTGTTAAGAAACGGCCTCAAAAATGATAACTCTTGCAAAGATATCAATATTGGACAAAAAGATACAATGCAAATCCTTCTAAAAGCCATTAAATTTTTTTACATTTGCCGGATACGTCCCTGAAAAATAATTAATAAAAAATAAATAAAAATTAACGCCGTACAGGTATCGGCAAAAAAATAAAAATATGAAACAAGATGTAGAGATATCTGATTTTATCAAGAGAGAGGAAAATCGTCAGATGCGCGGTTTGGAGCTTATTGCTTCTGAGAATTTTGTAAGTCCGCAGGTTCTTGCGGCATTGGGTTCCGTCTGCACCAACAAGTATGCAGAGGGTTATCCGGGACATAGGTATTATGGGGGATGTCAGGAAGTTGACAAGATAGAGCAGTGTGCCATTGACAGACTTTGCAAGTTGTTTGATGCACAATATGCTAATGTTCAGCCACACTCAGGCGCTCAGGCAAACATGGCAGTTATGCTGGCTTGCTTAAAGCCCGGGGATACTTTTATGGGATTGCATTTGGATATGGGCGGTCACTTGACTCACGGTTCTCCTGTAAACATTTCCGGAAAAATGTTCCATGCTGTTCCTTATGGCCTTACTCCCGACGGTTACGTTGATTATGATCAAATGGAGAAGATTGCTCTTGAATGCAAACCAAAACTTATAATTGGCGGCGCATCGGCATATTCCAGAGAGTGGGAGTGGGAGAGAATGAGAGCTATTGCAGATAAAGTCGGCGCTCTTCTTTGGGTTGATATGGCTCATCCTGCAGGATTAATTGCAAAGGGACTCTTAAAGAACCCTGTAAAATATGCTCACATAGTAACTTCCACAACTCATAAAACCTTGAGAGGTCCGCGCGGTGGTGTAATATTGTTGGGTAAAGATTTTGAAAATACTTGGGGAGAGAAGACTCCAAAGGGTGAAATAAAGATGATGTCTGCAGTTCTTAACTCTTCCGTATTCCCCGGTATTCAGGGCGGTCCGCTAGAGCATTGTATTGCTGCCAAGGCGGTTTCATTCTTTGAGGATTTGCAGCCTGAGTTCAAAGATTATGTTGAGCAGGTAAGGAAGAACGCAAAGGTTATGGCAGAGGAGTTTATAAACCGCGGTTACAAAGTTGTCAGCGGCGGAACAGATAACCACATGATGCTTATAGATTTGCGTACCAAGTTCCCTGATATGACCGGCAAGGTTGTGGAAAACACATTGGTTCAGGCAGATATCACTGTTAACAAGAACATGGTTCCTAACGATTCACGCTCTCCGTTCCAGACTTCAGGTTTAAGAGTAGGTACTCCTGCCATAACAACCAGAGGTTTGAAAGAGAATGATATTAAGGAGATTGTAAGACTTATAGATAAGGTTCTAAATGACATCGCCAACCCTCATGTTTTGGAAGAGGTTAAGCATGATGTCGGCCAGATGATGGCAGGGCGCCCTCTATATAATTGGTAACCAATAGATTAAAGCGGTGAGGCAAAAGCTAAGCCGCTTTTTTAAAATGACATTTAAGACGATATTATGAATATAATTACAAAGACCATTCAGTTGAGCGATGGCAGAACAATTGAAATTGAGACCGGTAAAGTAGCCAAACAGGCTGACGGCGCAGTTGTTGTAAAGATGGGGGGCACTATGCTCCTGGCCACTGTTACATGCGCAAAAGACGCAGAAGAGGATGTTGATTTCTTACCTCTTCAGGTAGACTACAAAGAAAAATTTGCGGCAGCAGGAAGATTCCCTGGCGGATTTATGAAAAGAGAGGGGAAAGCTTCAGATTATGAAATTTTAATTGCCCGTCTGGTAGACAGGGCTTTAAGACCTTTGTTCCCGGAGGATTTCCACGCAGCAGTGTTTGTTAACGTGATGCTAGTCTCCGCAGATAAAGATACACAGCCGGATGCGCTTGCAGGACTTGCAGCAGCCGGTGCTCTTGCAGTGAGTGATATTCCTTTCCAGGGACCTATCTCAGAGGTAAGAGTTGCGCGTAAAAACGGACAATACTGCATCAACCCTTCATTCTCAGAAATGGCAGATACAGACCTTGATATAATGGTTGCCGCTACATCTGAAAACATAATGATGGTAGAGGGTGAGATGAATGAGGTGAGTGAAGACGTTATGCTGGGTGCAATTAAATTTGCTCATGAGGAGATTAAAAAGCAGTGCGCTGTATTGAAAGAATTAACTGTTGCCGTGGGTAAAGAAACTAAGAGAACCTATTGCCATGAGACTAATGATGAGGCATTAAAAGAGGCTTGCCATAAGTTTTGCTATGACAAGTGCTATGAGATAGCAAGTGCGGCAATGATGAAGCATCAGAGAGACGATGCATTAGATGCTCTAAAAGAGCAGTTTATGGAGACGATCCCGGAAGAGGAGAGAGAAGATAAAACCGCAATGGTCAACAGATATTTTGCATCAGTTGAGAAAGAGGCAATGCGCGCTCTGATTATTAATGAGAGAAAGAGAATGGACGGCAGAGGAACAAAAGACGTTCGTCCAATTTGGTGTGAGGTTGATTGCCTTCCATGCGCTCACGGTTCTGCAATCTTTACAAGAGGTGAGACTCAGGCACTTGCAACTGTTACACTTGGAACAAAACTGGATATGAAATCTAAAGATGAGGTTTTGATTCAGGGCACCGATGCATTTGTTTTGCATTACAATTTTCCTCCGTTTGCAACGGGCGAGGCTAAGGCTCAGCGCGGTGTAGGCAGAAGAGAGATAGGACACGGCAACTTGGCTATGAGGGCTTTAAAGCCTATGGTCCCGACAGGAGAGGAGAATCCTTATGCAGTTAGAGTTGTTTCAGATATTTTGGAGAGCAACGGAAGTTCCTCAATGGCAACTGTTTGCGCAGGATGTCTTGCATTGATGGATGCCGGAATTCAACTTAAGAAACCCGTAGCAGGTTGTGCAATGGGTCTTATAGCAGACGCCAAAACAGGCAAATACGCAATTCTTTCCGATATCCTTGGAGACGAGGATCATCTTGGAGATATGGACTTTAAAGTTGCAGGTACCAAAGACGGTATCACAGCAACTCAGATGGATATAAAGTGTGACGGTCTTTCAGAAGATATTATGGCTGAGGCACTTGCACAGGCACATGAAGCTCGCATGCACATCATGGGAGAGATGATGAAGACTCTTCCTGCACCGCGTACTGAATTGAAGCCTTATGCACCGCGTATCGTGCAGCTTAGAATTCCCGGAGAATTTATTGGAGCTGTTATTGGGACTGGCGGAAAAGTTATTCAGGAGATTCAGAAGGTTACCGGTACAACTGTCACAGTTACAGAGGAGAAGCAGCCGGATGGAACAACTGTTGGAGCCGTTGACATCTTTGGAGAGAACAAAGAGGGTATGGATAAGGCGCTTGCATGGGTTAAGGGTATCACAACCGTTCCGGAGGTTGGTACAACTTACCACGGAAAAGTAGTTTCCATACTTGAGTTTGGAGCATTTGTAGAGATTCTTCCCGGCAAAGAGGGACTTCTTCATATTTCTGAAATTGCATGGAGCAAGACAGAGAAGGTTGAGGATGTGCTAAAAGTTGGAGATGAAGTTGATGTCAAGCTTCTGGAGGTTGATGAGAAGAGTGGCAAGATGCGCTTGTCAATGAGAGCATTACAGCCAAAACCGGAGGGCTATGTTGAGCCTGTCCGCAGACCTCGTCCGGAGGGTGGCCGCGGCGGTTTTGGAGGTCACGACAGACGTGACGGCGGCAGAGATTTCCGCGGCGGTGACCGAAGAGGTCCGCGCAGAGATGATCGCCACGGTGACGATCGCCGGCCTCGCAGAGATTTCCACAATGGTGATAATCACACAGATAACGCTCCGGCGGAATAGGCGGCTTATAACCATTACAATAAATATATAATCCCGGCAGGAATGGCTCTGTCGGGATATAAATAAAAAGGCAACTCTTACGGGTTGCCTTTATTAAAAATAAGAACCTAAATGTGCTTAGGAAAAAATCCCGATTATTTACGTAGGTCTAGGTCCTTAATGATTTTTCTGTATCTCTCAATATCGCGTTCCTTTAAGAAATCAAGGAAGCGGCGTCTTTTACCAACCAACATCATAAGGGCGCGCTGAGTTGCGTGGTCCTTTTTGTTGCGCTGCATGTGACCGGTAAGGTGAGTGATACGGTAGGAGAATAAAGCAATTTGACTCTCTGCGGAGCCGGTGTCCTTATTGGACTTCCCGTACTTTCCAAAGATATCCTGCTTTTTGTCTGAAGCTAAATACTCTGACATAATTGCTAAGATTTTAATTATTTTTGTTTCCCTTTTGAAGCTCCCAACAGTTTATCCGATTGTCTTGCATATTTTTATATGCCAGCCACGGAGCATCTGCGGAATGGCTTTTATCTTTGGGGAGTGCAAAGGTATAAGTTTTTTTTATTTGAGCAAAAATAATTTTTTTGGCTTATTATTTGTCTGCGGAATTTGCGGATTTTGAATTTGATATTTGTTGTGAGCAAAAAAATAATTTCATATAGCAACGGCCTTGGGGATGTGGTCTTTGAGAAAAGGCCGCAAAACCGCTCTATCTCCGTGAGTGTCAGTGCTCGCGGGGTGGTGAAGGTGACGCTGCCAGGTTATGTGAGCTATCTGGAGGCGCAGCAATTTTTGAGAACAGTAGAGAAAAAAATAATGGCCACCAAAAAAGAGATGGCCGACAAGTACCCTGCTGCTACATTGCCAACAAAGGCTCAGCTACAGGCACTTAGCAGGCGCGCACATGATATTCTGCCTGCACGGACACGCGCGCTATATGAATTGCTAACCGGCAAGGTGGTTATCCGCAACAAGTTAGGAATCACCATAAAAGACCCGTTCAGATATAATCGAGTGGCTATCAAGGATAACAAAACCAACTGGGGCAGTTGCTCCACCATCCGCAATCTCAACCTAAACATGCACCTTGTGGAACTCCCTGCGGATCTGATGGATTTTGTGATAGTCCATGAACTTTGTCACCTGGTTTACAGCAATCATGGCGCGCGCTTTCATGCCCTTGTAAACACTGCTACGGACGGCCGGGAAAAGGAACTTTCCAAGAAGCTTCAAGGGTATAAGTTGTTGTAGTTACTTGCAACAACACTACTCTGTCTTAACCTTCTCCGCTTTTGATTTCGGAGCCTTTCCGTTACCGGAAAGCTTGCTTAGTTCTGCAAACAGGGCGTCTGTTTTTTCCAGCATTTCCTTGCCAACGGCATTAAAGTACTTCATTGTGACTGTGTTGCGAACGCGGTGCTTGCCTTCTGTACCGGTCTTGCCTGCATTAGCCTCACCGTTGCGAGGATAATCATTAATCTTGCAGACCATTTCATCACGCAAATCCAGAGCTGCGCCAATAATATTGCTGATCTCTTCCTGATTCTTGTTATCATTGATTGCCAGGTAAGTAAGGCAATCTGAAACCACCTCGCTTGCAAGGTAATTGATATCTTTCTTTATTTCTCTTAAATTTTTCATGCTAAATAATCTTTTACTTTAGGACTTTTTTCATAATCAATTGATTATACGCGCCTAAATTATTTTTTATGCTCCTACAAATTGCAAGTTAACACCCTTGTTCATCTTTGCGCCAATACCGGGGTCATTGGATGGAACTATGCGTCCGTCAACAACCTGAGAACCGGTGAAACAGTCATTTGCAATCAACCAGTTTCCGTCCAAATCCGACCATTTGGTTTTTGGAGCAATCTGAGATGCGGCGGAAATTGCAACGGAAGTCTCAGTCATACAGCCGACCATAAGCTTCATGTCAAGTGCTTCTGCCAGTGATATCATCTCACGGGCCTCATGCAAACCGGTGCATTTCATTAATTTGATATTTATGCCCGTAAAGTAGCCGTGCAGTTTGCGGATATCTGTTAACCTCTGGCAAGACTCATCAGCAATAATCGGAAGCGGACTATTCTCTGTAACCCATCCTGTATCTTCCAGCATCCCGACAGGCATTGGCTGTTCTATCATGTTGACATTCTTGGTGTTAAGCCAGTTAATCATATCAAGAGCATAATGCTTGTCTTTCCATCCTTGATTGGCGTCAACGCAAATTGTATTGTTGCAAACCTCGCGGATAGTGTTAATCATCATCTTGTCCTGCTCCTCCGTGCGGCCAAGTTTAACTTTGATGACTTTGTATATGGAGGCCTCTTTTGCCTTCTGAAGCACAACTTCACGGGTGTCCAAACCTACTGTGAATGAGTTGTTTGGACAATGTGCGGGGTCAAAGCCCCAAATTTTCCACCAGGGCTGGCCAATCATCTTGCCAACCAGATCATGGAGTGCTATATCAACTGAAGCTTTTGCTGCACAGTTGTTAGTTGTAAGCTCATCCATATCCTTCATGATATCGCCAATCATGAACGGATCACTGAACCTCTCAAGTTCAGGCTTTGCTTTCTTTAAAAATTCAACCGCAGAACTGGTAGTCTCTCCAAGATATGGCGGCATGGCTGCCTCACCGTATCCGGTATATCCGTCATAAGTTATTCTGGTTAAGACAATTGGAGTGGATGTTCTGGATGAGTGGGAGATGGTGAAAACGTGTTTCATCTTTGCCTCATAAGGGCACCACTCAAGGACAATCTTCTTCTCTCCCTTGCCGGACAAACTGCGTCTTCCTGCGCCGGAAAGTCCCATTCCGTTGTGTGCAAAAATCTTAGCAGGATCAAACAGTGCTGCAGCAGCTGTCAGAAGTCCCGCGCTCTTTAAAAATGTTCTTCTGCTTGTCATTTTTATTTCAGTATATTTAACTGTTAATTAATCTACTTTGTCAAGCCGGCCTTCTCAACGGAAATGATTCCTTTGCCGCAATCTGCATTGCCAATTATTCTGCGGGCCATAAGCAGACGGCCGGAGCCTCCGTAATAAGGCAGCTTACCGTAATTGTAACCGTCGGGACCGATAAAATCTCCCTCTGCATTTGCATTTGAACTGTCGGGAATAAGAGTGTTAATTCTCACAATATCAGATGAATGTATCATTATGCCATTGCCAATGTAAATGCCAACGTGTGTTACGTGAGCCGGTTTTTCCGCCGTTGCCTTACGTCCAAAAAACAGCAAATCACCCGGTTGCAAAGCTTTAAGATTCTCAAGGGTTTGCTCTCCTGAAACATATTTTGCAACGTCCAAGCTGTCTCCGGTCTTGCACTGCTGAGAGGCATCTCTTCTAAGTACGTAACCATTAAGGAAATAGGAAGTCTTGGCCAAACCGCTGCAATCAATTCCTTTAACGGAAGTGCCGCCCCATACATACGGATATCCGGTAAATTGTCTTGCCGTTTCAACAATATTTTCAGGCGTTGGTTTTGCCATGCTCATCCATTTCTCAAGTCCAATCACCTCTGATGACCTTATGTAACCCTCTCTGCCATCGGCAATTGCAACATGAACCCAGCTGTTATTGTGTAAACTCTTTCCGCCGCCGTGCAAGCCTTTGCCTTGACCATTATGATTGCCATTTCCCTGTCCGTCATGCATCTCTCCGTTTTCTCCGTGCGCGCCAACCGCATCACCCCCCTTGATTAAAATATCTCCCCAAACGGCGTCGCTCACAACAAGAGAATTATCAGAAGGCTCTCTGTAAATACATGTGTATTTGGTGTTTACAATGACTTTTGGTTTTCTCATGTACTCATCATACTCCTGCTCATTCATTGCCGTAACGCTGCGCCCAATCACCCAAGCGGTATAGCCCTCCATGTTCACACAGCGGTACCAACCGTTATCATTTTGCTCCAAAATCTTTACGGGCATTCCCATAAGCGCCTGAGTACCGGACTCTGCAGAAAAATCACCGTCACAGTTAAAACTTGCAACAGACATGCAGACAACTCCGTAAATTTTACCGTTCAGCTTGGCAGATGGCAGAAGGTCAATGCTATCCAGAACTTGAACATCAGCGCCTGCATGATTTGCAGCAAGTGCTTCTCTCATTTTTTTCACGATAGTTTCTTTTGCCGCAGCCTCTGTTGTTGAGCCTCTTAATGTGAAAATAAACTGCTCGCTCTTGCCCGTCCGGCTTGCCTGCTCTTGGTCTGCACGGCTCTGAGCTTTATCCATGCGCACCTCATAAGTTTTATCCCTCTCATCCGGGGCATAAGCGCTGCGCACCTCTTTGTTTAACTTTTCAAATGCCTGATTGTCAGGATTCTGATTTTTGCAGCCGCTATGTTCCTGCGCCTGCATCCCCGCCGGAACTGCAATAAAAGCCGCAGCAGCCAGCGCTAAAAAAGACACATATCTCATAATTCACAAAATTAACACGGTGAATTTACGGAAATTTAAAAGAATGACAACGTCTTTAATTAATAACG
>JAQWEK010000058.1 GCA_028704975.1 Bacteroidales bacterium
GAGCCGTGGCAATGACGGAGGCTCCGGAGAAGATTGACCAGTTTGTGCGTCAGAGAGTGCGCTGGAGTTTTGGAGTAATGCAGACATTTTGGAAGAACAGAGATGCATTAATGAGCCAAAAGCATAAAGGCTTGGGAATGTGGGCGCTGCCAAATATGCTGGTATTCCAGTTTATTATTCCTACGTTCTCTCCTCTTGCAGATTTATTCATGATTATAGGACTTTTCAGCGGCAATGCCGGGAGAATTTTTATCTATTATCTGTTGTTTACACTAGTTGACGCCAGTATATCTATTGCCGCATATCTGTTTGAAAAAGAGAAACTCTGGATTCTGCTATGGATTATTCCTCAACGCTTCTGTTACAGATGGATAATGTATGTTGTTCTTTTTAAGAGCTATAAGCGTGCAATTAAAGGTGAGCTGCAAACTTGGGGAGTTCTTAAGAGAACCGGCAATGTCAAGGAAATAGGAGCATAATATACTCTCTCTATTTGCTTAAAATTTGTAAAATCAATTTTTGTCCTTATAATTTAATACAATAACTTTGCGGCGCTTTATTTGTGCTTGGTAGGTGATGGGAGTCTGCGTTATTAGATTAATAGATTAGGATGAAAAATTATTCTGTTGAAAGAGTTAACATGACCGCCTATTTGGGTTGTGCTTTTTTTGGAGTGACCATGCTCTCATTGGGAGTAATTCTTCCTCCTTTGCAAAAACTTATGCCTGAGGCCCTTGCGCTACCTCCGATTATATCTGTCGGTATTATAACTGGAACAATTCTTTTTGGTCCTATTATGGACAAATATGGTTACAAGTGGCTGCTCGCGGGGGCAACCGTTTTTCTTCTGATAGGTCTTATGGGTATGGCATATTCTATGTCTATCAATGTGTTGCGGGTATGTATATTTTTAATAGGTTTTGGCGGCGGAATTCTTAACGGAGAAACAATTGCAATTGTTTCAGATGTGAATGACGATGCGCACCGCACAATAAAACTCAGTATTCTTGGAGGTAGCTATTGCGTTGGCTGCATTGCTTGGACGCTCTCTTGCTATATTTTTCCAAACTATAGGATTCCCCTTATTTCCAGCGCTATAATAATGGCGGCCGCTGTTGTTTTTTTTATTATTACAAAATTTCCGGAAGCTAAGGGAAAGATGGCGGCAGAAAAAATTGCTGTGGAAAACAAGGCGGCCGGTGCTGGACAAGTTAAAGAGGAAAATGGGCTGGTTGCATTTTTTAAGTCTTTTGTGTTGCTTAAATATCCGGCCCTGGTCATTGTTGCAATAATGCTATTTTTCCAAACCGCATTGGAGACGGCAAGTTTAACATTTACAACTTCTTATATTACAAAATTTCAAGGCGGTCTTACTCTTAAGCAGGCACTTTTTTCTCTTACTCTTATGACTGTTGGAATGATGGCAGGTAGGTTTGCCGTTCCTTTAATGATAAAAAAGTTAAGGGATATTGTTGCTCTGGACGTCTATTTGCTTTTGGCATTTATCGGCTGTATTTTATTGATGTTGCAGCCGTTATTTGTTGCAGCCGTTTATGCGGCCATGACTTTGATAGGTTTTGGAATTGCCGCTACTCCTCCAATTATTCTTGGATATTTGGGCGGTGTTTTCCATAAAAAATCCGGTGCGGCTTTTTCATTGGCAATTTTTATTGCATTGTGCGGACAGTTTGTTGCTAATTTGCTGATTGGTAAATTTGTCTTGGCGAATGAAAAATTTAGAGATGCATTTATATTTTTCCCGGTTATTCCCTGTATTTTGATTGTAATTGTAATTGCTCTGGCTCCTTTTGCCATTGCCCGTTGCAAAAAAGCCCGTATCGATAATGAACGTAATAAAGTAGAGTTATAAAATGAGTACATATTCAACTGGCAAAGTGAATTTTGCCGCATGTGCCGGAATGTCGTTTTTTGGAGTTGCAATGCTCTCACTGGGAGCTATTTTGCCTCCGCTAAAAGTTGCTGTACCTGAAGCCATCGGATTGCCTCCCATTATGTCTGTCGGGATTATTATTGGGACAATTTTCTTTGGCCCCATTATGGACAGATTTGGCTATAAGTGGCTGCTGATTGTGAGTTCGTTTTTGTTGATGACGGGACTCATCGGACTTGCAACCGGGGCGCATCTCGGAATGTCTAATTCTGCAGTTTTGAATTTTTTGAGAGTCAGCATCTTTCTGGTAGGTCTTGGCGGAGGGGTACTCAACGGTGAGACAAATGCTATTGTATCAGATATTTATGATGACAGTAGCCGTGGCGCAAAACTTAGCATTCTTGGGGCGTGTTACTGTATTGGCGCTCTTTTGTGGACGTTGACTTGCTTTGCAACGTCAAACATGTCCGTTGAATTTGCCGGTGTTGTAGTCAACGGATATCAGTTCTGTCTCTTTGCATTCTCTCTTATTATGGCGGTGCTAATCATTTATTTTTTCTGTATTAAATTTCCCGAGGCAAAACTTAAGGACCTTACAAACTCAGAGGGCAAGCCGGTAAGGACAGCTGCGGAAGAGGTTAATTTTTGGAACTCCTTCAAATTCATTAAGTATCCGGCTCTTGTTTTAGTTGGCGTCGTTCTGTTTTTCCAGAGCGCATTAGAGGGGACGAGCGGAAGTTATACAACTTCATTTCTTACGTCAACCCCCGGGGGACTTGCTGCAAACATTGCAACTCTTTCACTTACAATGTTTACCATTGGAATGACGGGCGGCCGTTTTGCTCTTGGAGCTTTAATGAAAAAGATGCATGCCATAATGGTTCTGAATTTTTATATGGTTATTGGCGTTATTGGTGCAATCTTAATGTCCTTTATGCCGGCTTCAGTCACAGCCGTTTACATATCAATGATATTGCTGGGCTTTGGTGTTGGAGCAACATATCCGGTAATGCTTACATACCTTGGAGGCTTATTTCACAAACAATCCGGAGCCGCATTTTCAGTGGCAATATTTATTGGATTGTGCGGCCAGTTCCTTGGCAATTTTTTTGTAGGAAAGATGTTTACGACGCAGTCCGTATTTGATGGAATATTTAGGTTTTTCCCTATAGTGCTTGGGGTATTCATACTAATAATCATCGCAATAGCTCCTGTCACAGCGCGCAAGTGTAAGAAGACAAAAGAGGAGAATGAGAGGAGGGGAATAAAGTTATAGCCTACCGGAAATATAAATATTAAAAGATATTAAAGATATTTTTATAGATTTATAAAATATTATATATTAATCAGTTATTAAAAATTTATATCATGTTAGCAAATCAATGGAAAAAGAACGCAATAGGCGTTATGGACAAAATTGAATCTACCCAGATGGAGCAGATTAAGAAGGTTGCAGGTGTTATGGCTGACTGTCTTCAGAGCGGTCATTTGGTTCACACTTTTGGATGCGGGCATGCAAATCTTCCAATAGAAGAGATGTACCCAAGAATCGGGGGCTTTGTCGGATTCCATCCGCTTTGCGAGCTTCCTCTTACTTTCTTCACTCATATTGTTGGAGAGATGGGTATCAATCAGTTTCTTTGGTTGGAGAGAGCGGAAGGTTATGGAAAGGCAATCATGTCCAGTTGGAACTTTAATAAAAATGATTTACTGTGGATCTTCTCACATACTGGAATCAACGCAGTAAACATTGAGGTCGCATTGGAGGCTCAGAAGAGAGGAATGAAAGTAATCGCTTACGGAAGTGCTGCAGATACAGGAAATAAAACAAGCCGTCACTCAAGCGGAAAGAATTTGTTCCAGGTTGCAGATTATGTTGTTGATTCTTGCTGCCCTCTGCAGGATGCTTCTGTAGATTTAAAGAACCATCAAGATAAAATAGGTCCTCTTTCTACAATGGCATTTGTTACAACTGTCTGGATGACAATGTGTACTGTTGCAGAAATTCTTGCAGACAGAGGAGTTCATCTGTATATACATCCGTCTCATAACGTCCCCGGAGATACAACGGCTCATGAGAGACTTGATGCATGTCTTGCAGAGTACAAGAGGAGAGTTGCAGGCGTATAACTGCCGGAAAGTTAACTAAGTACGAATGTATTCAAAATACGATATCACAACGGCCAAGTGGGGTAATGTTTCCAAAGTGAAGCAGTACCACCTGGCCATTTTGCCTTGGGGTTCAACTGAACCTCATAACAGGCATCTGCCTTATTGCACGGATATGCTTACCGTTCAGGCAATTGCATTTGAAGTTGCAGCGGCTGCAGCTAAACGGGGGATTAACGCAATGGTTTTGCCCGGCATTCCGCTGGGTTCTCAAAATCCGGGACAGATACAACTTCCGTTCTGCATTCATGCAACTCAGCAGACGCAAATGTGCGTGCTGCGTGATGTTGTCAATTCTCTTAAGCATCAGGGAATTAACAAACTTCTCATAATGAGCGGGCACGGTGGAAACATATTCAAAGGGATGATAAGAGATCTTGCAATAGAGGAGCCGTCATTCACAATTTGCCACAATGAGTGGTTTGCTTTTATTCCTCGTGACGGATTTTTTGAGGAGAAAGAGGATGACCATGCGGGCGAACAGGAGACATCCGTAATGCTCCATTACTATCCGGAACTGGTAGATATGAAACTGGCCGGAGAGGGTAAATTCAAAAGATTTGCAATAGAAGGGCTTAATAAAAAAGTTGCCTGGGCTCCAAGAGACTGGGGAGAAACCACGCAAGATACCGGCGTTGGTAATCCATTGAAAGCCACAGCCGTTAAAGGTGCCGCCTATATGAATGCCGTTCTTCCTCAGATTGTAAAATTTGTTGTTGATTTTGCCGGCTCTAAGAGCTTATATTAAATTTGTGTAACAATCAAAAAATCTTTACATTTGCCGCTCCTTAAGGGGCGGCAAATGCCGTTTTAAGGAATAGACCTCCGCATAAGCGGAACTACAAATAATGTTAAACAACTAATCAATTTATTAATTAATCATGATTAAAGAAAAATCAATAGTGGAAAATGAGGAGACCGTAGAGACTCCCGTCCGCAAAAATGAAGACTCTTTAGAAGCTTACAAAGAAGAAACCGCAGGGGCTTCTGAGCAATCTGAAAAAAGACACAGCAACGCATCCGTTGATCCTGCTAAGTTTAACTGGGATGAATTTGAGAAGGCTGCTGATTACGGCGCGCCTAAAGAAGAAGTAGAAGAAGAGTATGACAATACATTCTCTAAAGTTCTTGAGAATGAGGTTGTTGAAGGAACCGTTACCGCAATGACAAAACGTGAGGTAATGGTAAACATCGGCTACAAGAGTGAAGGCGTCATTTCTATAAGCGAGTTCAGATATAATCCGGATTTAAAAGTCGGAGACAAAGTTGACGTTTACGTAGAGAGTGTTGAAGACAGAAACGGAAAATTAATAGTATCACATAAAAAAGCATGCGCTCTTAAGTCTTGGGACAGAGTTAATGAGGCTTATGACAAGGGCGAGATTGTTAAGGGATATATCAAGTGCCGCACTAAGGGCGGTATGATTGTTGACGTCTTTGGAATAGAGGCCTTCTTGCCTGGTTCTCAGATAGATGTTAAGCCAATCAGAGACTACGATATCTTTGTTAATAAGACAATGGAATTCAAAGTTGTTAAAATCAATCATGAATTCAGAAACGTAGTTTTGTCTCATAAGACTTTGATTGAGGCAGAACTTGAGGCTCAAAAAGCACAGATTATCAGCAAGTTGGAGAAGGGACAAGTTCTGGAGGGAACGGTTAAGAACATTACTTCTTACGGAGTGTTTGTTGACCTTGGCGGTGTTGACGGTCTTATTCATATTACGGATTTGTCATGGGGCAGAATTAACAATCCTGACGAGGTTGTTAAATTAGACCAGAAGATTAACGTTGTTATCCTAGATTTTGATGGTGAAAAAAAGAGAATCGCTCTTGGTTTGAAGCAGCTTACTCCTCATCCTTGGGATGCCTTGGATCCAAACCTGAAGGTTGGAGATAAGGTAAAGGGCAAGGTTGTAGTTATTATGGATTACGGTGCTTTTTTAGAGATTCAGCCTGGTATTGAGGGTCTTATCCACGTATCGGAGATGTCCTGGTCTTCTCATCTGAGAAGCGCTCAGGATTTCTTAAAGCTTGGTGATGAGGTTGAGGCACAGATTCTGACTTTAGACAGAGATGAACATAAGATGTCTCTTGGCATGAAGCAGTTAAAGGCAGATCCTTGGGCAACTATTATGGATAAGTATCCTGTCGGGAGCAGGCATACTGCAATTGTTAGAAACTTCACAAACTTTGGAGTTTTTGTAGAACTGGAAGAGGGTGTTGACGGTCTCGTACATATCAGTGATTTGTCTTGGACTAAGAAGATTAAACATCCTTCCGAGTTTACCGCTCTTGGTGATAAATTAGAGGTTGTTGTTTTGGAAATTGATAAGGACAACAGAAGATTGTCGTTGGGTCACAAGCAGTTAGAGGAAAATCCTTGGGATACATTTGAAACTATATTTACAGTTGGTTCTGTTCATAACGGAACAATTGTTTCATTCAATGAGAAGGGCGCAACCGTTGCACTTGAATATGGCATTGAGGGATTTGCACCTGTAAAGGGACTTGTTAAAGAGGACGGTACCAATGCAAAGGCGGAGGAAAAACTGGACTTTAAAGTTATTGAGTTCAACAAGGGCGCAAAGAAGATTGTTCTTTCACACTCCAGAATAGCTGAGGATAAGAAGAGAGAGGCTAATGGTGAAAAGCCTATAGCTGACGTAAAAGTTTCTGATGGCGAGACCACTAAGAAGGCAGTTAAGAAGGTAAAGGCTAACGTTGAAAAGACTACGCTGGGTGATATTTCTGAGCTTGCGGATCTTAAGAAGGAGATGGATAAAGAGGCAAATGCAGAAAAGAAAGAAGAAAAAACTGAATAGATTTAGTGGAATTTTCTTTTACCACATTGGGTACCGCATCTGCGCGTCCCACTTCTAACAGATATCCGAGCGCTCACATATTAACCATAGGTGGGCGCTTGTTTTTGATAGACTGCGGGGAAAGCGCTCAGATACAGATGACCAGAGCAGGGTTGTCTATCGCGAGAATAGATAATGTCTTCATCTCTCATCTGCACGGGGATCATGTTTTTGGTCTGTTTGGGTTGCTCTCTACAATGGATATGATAGGGAGAGTTTCGCCGCTGCATATGTATGCTCCGTCCCAGATGCGGAGCGTTATAGATTTCTTTTTGAAGCAGTTTGGAGGACTTAAGTATCAGGTTGTTCTGCATACGGTAAAATGTGCGGAACCTGTTAAAATTCTTGAGTTTAAAACTTTGGATGTATATGCGTTTCCGCTAAGGCACAGAGTTGAAACGTACGGTTATCTTTTTAAAGAGAAGGCGCCGCAGCAAAACATAATCAAAGAGAAAATAGAGGAGAAGCATCTGACTATAGAAGAGATGGCGCGGTTGAAAGAGGGGAATAATATTACTCGCGATGGCGGTGAGGTTCTGCTCTCTTCTGAACTTACATACACTCCTTTCTATCCGCGCAGCTTTGCATACTGCTGTGATACAGCTCCTTTCCGTGAACTGCCGGGATGGGTGAAAGGTGTTGATCTAATGTATCATGAGGCTACTTACGGAAATGATTTGGATGTTCTTGCAAAGAGCACCTTCCATTCTACTGCTGCGGATGCAGCGCAATGTGCCAAAGATGCATGCGCCGCAAAGCTTGTGATTGGTCATTATTCTTCCCGTTATAGAAATGTGGAAGTTCTTCTTGCAGAGGCACGTAAATTGTTCCCGGAAACTTACCTGTCAAAAGAGGGAACGAAATTTGATATTCCTGTTAAGACCGCATTTAAGAGCGAATAATTCGCCCGTCGGGATTAAAATTATTTTATTTGTTATGTCAAGATTTTTTAAGAGATTGTTATTGTCTGCTGCAATTGTTTGCACGGCAGGTATTTATAGTGCCAATGCGCAGAGTTATCTGAACACTCCGCGCACTTATCCTTCTATTAACTATAACTCTAATGATTTGAATTTTGCCGCTGCAAAAGTCAAACAGACATTGTTCTATCTTTCTAATTTTTATCTGGATACGGTGAATGTGCAGAAAGTGACGGATGAAACAATTACCAAAATAATGCAGCAGTTTGATCCGCACTCTGTTTACATTACGGCAAAGGATGTGGATGAGATGGAGGAGCCGCTGGTTGGAAATTTTGACGGTATCGGCGTTGAATATGCCATCATAAATGATTCATTATCAGTACAGAGTGTTATTCCCGGAGGTCCGTCTGAGAAAGTGGGGCTGCATGCAGGTGATAAAATTATAAAAGTCAACGGAGAGGAGATATGCGGTACTCATCTGACTCCCAAGCGTGTGTTGGGTTATTTAAGGGGTGACCGCGGAACAAAAGTTAATATTGCAATTTTGAGAAGGGGGATAAGCGGAGAAATTGACGTTACTATTACCAGAGATAAAATTCCTTTGAATACCGTTGACGCCGCTTATGAGATTTCAAATGGTATTATGATGATTCGCATAAGCCGCTTTGGAGCAGAGACTTATAATGAGATGATTATTCCGGTTAAACAGTACCTATCCGCTCATAAGGGCAAGCTTAAAGGGATTATTTTAGATTTGCGCGGCAATCCGGGCGGATATTTGGAGACAGCGTTAACTATTGCTAATGAGTTCCTTGACAAGGGTCAGCTGATTCTTTATACGGAGGGACGTGCTGTAAAACGTACTGATGATATAGCAAACGGTGCCGGTATTTTGAAAAATGTTCCGCTTGCACTTTTAATAGATGAGAGTTCTGCTTCTGCCAGCGAAATTGTTGCCGGTGCAATGCAGGATTGGGACAGAGGCACATTAATTGGTCGCCGTTCATTTGGTAAAGGCCTTGTGCAGCAGGAGTTTCCGTTGCAAGACGGCGGACGTTTGCGTATGACAATTGCGCGTTACCACACTCCAAGCGGCCGTGTAATTCAGTCTCCTTATGAGAACGGAGAGGCTGATAAATATTATG
>JAQWEK010000059.1 GCA_028704975.1 Bacteroidales bacterium
AATTCTTTCCAAGAGGCTCAGTATAAGAAGCTCTTACTGAAATCGTATTCTCCTTTTGAACTTGATGATATTTCTGGTCTATGGTATATGTGCTGTCAATCACATTGTTCTCAAAGTAGTTTGTCTCTGAATTATTATAACCGTCAACAACATTGTGACTATGGTCATATTTTAATCTTATAGTCATTGTACGCCCCGGTTTTCCAAGCCTCTGCCTGTACAGCAAACTGCCGCCGATTTGCTGAGATTCATTATCTCCAAATGAAAGGCTATAACCTCTATTGGTTGAATCTAAGTCTCTTATTGTCTGAAAGTTATTACTTTGGTCAAAGGAGCCGTCTCCAAACTTAAGATATGGACGGAAAATAAATGATGTTGACTCTGAAGGAGTATATTCAATCTCGCTGTTGAAGTTGTGACCGCTTGTAACGGTATTCTCTTTTCCAGCCTCATTATTATAAAGACTGCTTGTATCTGACATCATAGTAGTCTTATTTTTTGTCTCCTCTACATTATTGTTAGATGTTGAATACATGTAACTTGCATTAATCATCCACTTCTTGTCGTTAGTCTCCGTATTGATGTTTGTGCCTATCATTTTTGAAGAAGTTACACCGCTGCCAAAGAAAGACATACCTCTCATTCCGTCGCCACCACCCATGCCACCGTTATTTCTCATGGCAGACATCATGGAACCGGCCATATCAAAGAATCCTCTGTTGTTTGTATTATTGGCGCTGGACACCAAACTTATTTGAGTTTGCTTTGTAAACTTGCCGACCATTGCGGTTCCCTCATATCTCTTATCACTGCCGTAACCTCCGCCCATAGTTCCAAACCATCCGTTCATCATCCCGTGCTTAAGGCTCAAATCCAGAACCGTCTCCTCATCTCCGTCATCAATTCCTGTAAACTTTGCCTCATCGGATTTCTTCTGCACAACCTTAACTTTCTCCACAATTCTTGCCGGAAGATTTTGCGTTGCAATCTGCGGATCATTCATAAAGAAAGTCTTGCCGTCAATCATGATTTTTGAGATGGTCTTTCCGTTTGCAGTAATACTTCCGTCAGATCCAATCTCAACACCGGGCAATTTTTTCAAAAGCTCAACAAGCATATCCGTCTCATTTGTCTTAAATGAATTTGCATTATACTCTATTGTATCTTTCTTTACTGTCATTTGATTGCCGGCCGCTGTAACCACTATGGTATTCAGCTGATTATGCCCATTAAGATAAATGGTGCCGATATCGTTGGCCCCCTTGTGGACATCAAAAGTATGATGATATTGCCTGTAGCCCACACACTCCACAAGGACATTAGCTCTTCCTATTGGTGCGCCTTTGATAATTGCCACACCTGTGCTGTCGCTGAGTGCATACCTCTTTGCAACAGTCTCCCCGATATACTTAATGGACATTGTGGCAAACTCCACCGGAGCTTTTGACGCACTGTCCAACACTCTTATTTTCAACATGTTTTGAGCATATCCTTTAGACAAAGAACCCGCTACACAAAGCAAAGAAAGAGCAAAAAACATTAGTGATTTTCTAACCATAAATTCAATTTTAGTATTTGTCCTATGTACTGCACATAAAATTTAACAGCACGGCTGTTGGACATACAAAGATGCAGAAAGTTAAATTGAAGAGTAATTATTTTTGGAGTTTGCCGACAAACTAACTTTTTTTACCGACCTATTTTTTATTCCCGACAGATTTTACTTTCTTCTCTTTGCCGCCCCTTATGCTCTCAATTGTCCTGCCAGGATTTGCACTGACAAAAGACTCCCATCCACCCTTGCCTTTATGACCTGAACTTTTAACATTACCAAGCCCCATCTTGCCCATTCTCATGCTTAAAGCAGAACCTTTTTGATTAACATTAACAGTGTAAATTCCCGATTTTGACATAGCTATGTTAGCATCTTCCCGCGCGGCCGCTGCAACAAGACTGTGCTCTTCATAATAGTGACACAACGCAATTGCCAGAGCATCAGTGGCATCCAAATATTTTAAGGTGCATTTGAAATTCAAAATTCTCTGTACCATACCGGAAACCTGTTCCTTAGAAGCAGAACCTTTTCCGGTAACCGCAAGCTTAACACTGCGCGGCTGATACTCAAAAATCGGAATATCCTTAAGCAGTCCGGCAGAAATTGCGGCCCCCTGCGCTCTTCCAAGCTTAAGCATAACTTGAGGATTCTTGCCATAAAAAGGTCCCTCAATTGCCATTAAATCAGGTTTATACTTTCTGATAATTCTGGACACGTCCGCAATAATCCTCTTGAGAACAAGAAAGTGACTCCCCTCTTTTGTAAGATTAACTATTCCCAGATCCACCAGCTGCGGCTTGCCCGCACAGATACGAATAACCCCAAAACCAAGAATCCTGGTTCCGGGGTCAATTCCTAATATAACCTTCTCGTTTTCCATCTGCGGAGCAAATATAACTTTAATTATCTGTCGCGACAGAAATTTTCTAGCCTATGATATCAAAGCCTGTAAATTCCTGCAATGCCTTAGGTATCTTAATTTTGCCGTCAGGGGTCTGATTATTCTCAATCAAAGCCGCAAGAATTCTTGGCAATGCAAGGGAGCTGCCGTTTAAAGTGTGAGCCAGCTTTATTTTGCCGTCGTCATCTTTAAACCTAAGCTTCATTCTATTTGCCTGATAAGTCTCAAAATTGGATACGGAACTTACCTCCAGCCATCTCTTCTGAGCGGCGCTGAAAACCTCAAAGTCATAGGTAATTGCAGAGGTAAAGCTCATATCTCCGCCGCACAATCTCACAATTCTGTAAGGCAGCTCAAGCTCCTGCACAAGTTTCTCCACATGTTCAACCATTCCATCCAAAGCCTTATAAGAAACATCGGGCAATGAAAGTTGCACTATCTCAACCTTATCAAACTGATGAAGTCTGTTAAGTCCCCGCACATCTTTTCCGTAAGAGCCGGCCTCTCTTCTAAAACACTGAGTATAAGCGGTCATCTTGATTGGAAAATCTTTCTTTGCAACTATGCAATCGCGATAGATATTTGTTACCGGAACTTCTGCTGTTGGAATCATGTAGAACTTGTCCAACCCTACATAATACATCTGCTCGCTCTTGTCCGGAAGCTGACCGGTGGCAAACGCAGAGGCCTCATTTACAACCAATGGCGGCTGAACCTCCGTATATCCGTCTTTTGTATTTCTGTCCAGAAAAAAAGAAATCAAAGCTCTCTGAATCTTAGAACCTTTCCCGATGTAAACGGGGAAACCGGCTCCTGTTAATTTAACTCCAAGATCAAAATCTATGATATTCAAACTCTTTGCTAGTTCCCAATGTGGTTTTGCATCTGCGGGAAGTTCGGGAATTTTACCTCCCATTTTTACAACAACATTGTCATTTGCATCTTTTCCTGCAGGAACATCCTTGCAAGGAAGATTTGGAAGAAGCACCAGCTGGTCAAGCTGCTGTTTATTAAGATCATCCAAATTTTTCTGAAGCTCATCTGAATGCGCCTTCAACTGTGCAACCTCTTGCTTTGCCTTCTCAGCCTCATCCTTTTTGCCTTCTTTCACAAAACCGCCGATTGTCTTGGCAGCAGCATTTTGCTTTGCAAGATTAGCATCCAGTTCCGTTTGAGTTGCACGTCTCTGCTCGTCAATTTTAAGAATGCTGTCAACTATCTCCTTTGCGTCAAAATTTTTAACGGCAAGACGTTCAATTACAAAGTCCGGCTGTTCACGCAATAATTTTAATGTAAGCATATTATGTAATTTTAAATTTTTCTTTAAAACTCACGACAGGCCTGTCGTGATAAAATAAAAAGCGCCCCCTGCTGCAAAGAACGAAGGACGCTTTAAAGTGCTGAGCGGTTATCCTTTAGCTCTTTGCCTGAACTTTAGGCACCACGGACACGTATGACTTACCCTCCCTCTTTACTGTGAAGGTTACTACTCCGTCAACCAATGCGTAAAGAGTATGATCTTTACCCATTCCTACGTTCTCGCCAGGATAATGTACGGTTCCTCTTTGACGAACCAATATGTTTCCGGCTTTACAGTCCTCTCCGCCGAATATCTTAAGACCTAGTCTTTTACTTTGTGATTCACGGCCGTTCTTTGAACTACCTACACCTTTCTTATGTGCCATAACTAATTCTCCTTAAGCTATTGATTCAATTTCCAGTCTGGTTAAACACTGACGGTGACCATTCTTCTTGTCAAAACCCTTGTGAGCAATCTTCTTGAAAACAATTACTTTGTTGCCTTTCAAATGCTCTAGAACTTTGGCCTTTACGGAAGCACCCTTAACGTACGGAGTCCCGACTGTAACGGCTCCGTCGTTGTCTTCTAGCAGTACTTTATCAAAGGAAACGGAAGCGCCAACCTCATCTTTAAGCCGGTTAACGTAAATCTTTTTGCCCGTTTCTACTTTAAACTGCTGTCCTGCAATATCTACAATTGCGTACATAAAACTTTGTTTTAATGTTTTTGACAGTAAGCGGCCGGAGTAACCGGCTCTTATTCTTTAGCTCATCTGCCTTCTAAAAATCGGACTGCAAAAGTAATGTTTTAAACGTGAAACACAAAATTATTTTTTATTTTTGTACTGCATCGCGACAGATGCTCATACAATTAGACTGTCGGGAGCATAAAAAAATATTGTTATGAGTGGTATTTCACCTTTTGAGTATAACAGACTTGTCACGGGAGGTAATTTTATTGGCAGGGCGAAAGAAGTTTCAAAACTGGCAGAAATTGTTCAGAGCGGCAAAAACGCTCTGTTGTACGGGCCTCCAAAAATCGGGAAAAGGTCAATTGTTTATAATGCGCTTCTTGAGTTGGAGCGGATCCCGTATGATTTCACAATATGCCGCGTAGATTTTTTCAACATCCGCAGCATTGACGATATGGCAATCAAATTTACCAATGAACTGCTCTCTGTTTTTTGTCCTACAGCATCTGAGCGTGAGGAAATTGCAATGCAGATGCTTCCCGGCGTAAATCTGGAAGGTTCAAAAGAGCCCCTGTCTGACAAGCAGTTACAGCATATATTTATGCTGCCGGAAAAAATGGCGCAAAAATTCAATGTGCGACTGGTAATGTATCTGAAGCAATTCCAGGATATTGCATTGTTTGAAAGACCTGCAAAAGTGTTCCAGCTTTTGGAAAAGTGTATGGCAAAACATAAGATGTCCTCTTATGTTATATTGGGAGACAAGAGAAATGCAATGGATGAGATTTTTGTAAAGCGCGGTTACTTCCGCAATCTTGTAATTGACATACCTATTCCTCAAATTAGTAAAAGAGTTTTCTGTGATTACATCTGCAACAGTTTTGCAAGGGGAGGAAAGAGAGCGGAAATAAAACAGGCCGGAACAATTTACGATTATGTAGAGGGGGACCCGTGGTACACTCAGCACCTTGCAGAAATTTGTTTCTTGCTTACAAAAGATATCTTGGATCAAAAGACCGTAGAGCTTGGTTTTGAGAATCTTATAAACATGCATGAGTATGAGTTGCACAATACCGTTTACAGTTTGAGCAGACATCAAATCCAAATGATAAAGGCAATTCTTGACGGAGTTACAAAGTTCAGCAAGAGCGAGATTTTAAACAAATACGGTTTAAATTCCTCCGCAAATGTTAACCACTTAAAAGAGGCGCTTACAAAAAAAGAGATTGTGACGTTTGTAAAAAAAGGTGACGTTGAATTTAACGATGCGCTCCTAAAGACGTGGCTGAAAGATTATTTCTTTGCTAAATAAATTATACATGAAAAATTTAGTTGTCCTTAGCGGAGCGGGAATGAGCGCGGAGAGTGGAATCAGTACATTTAGAGACAGCAATGGTCTTTGGGAAAACTATAATGTTGAAGATGTTGCATCAATTGAGGGATGGTACAGAAATAAGAATCTTATGTTAGATTTTTATAATGCGCGCCGTCGCGAGTTAGAAAAAGCGCAGCCAAATGAGGGACATATTTACGTTGCAAGATTACAGGAAAGGTACAATGTAACTGTTGTAACTCAGAACATAGATAACTTGCATGAAAGGGCCGGCAGTAAAAAAGTGATTCACCTGCATGGGGAACTTACAAAAGCGCGCGGAGAAAATCAAGGTTATTATCTTGCACATGATATTGGGTATAAAGATATTAAAATAGGAGACAAAACTTCCGGCGGGGATCAGTTGCGTCCGCACATTGTTTGGTTTGGAGAAGCTGTCCCGGAACTTACACGCGCAGCCTCGGAAATTGAAAAAGCCGACCTAATGATCATCATCGGAACATCTTTGGTTGTCTACCCGGCCGCAGGCCTTGTCAATTACACCAAACCGGATTGCAAGATCTATCTTGTTGATCCAAAACCGGTTTCCACCAGTGCTCATGTGGAGCAAATCATGAAAAAAGCATCGGAAGGGATGAAAGACCTTTGGGAAATTCTAAAGGGATAATTATCTTAGTGCGTAGCATTTCTATAAAGATGAAAAAAAATACAATCATTTTAGCGGCGTTTCTTACATGCATAAATGTGCTGATTGCGACAAGCATGCAAACCGCATTTGCACAGAAAGTTAATGAAACGGTCGGAGCGCGTGTCAAGAACGGATCATGCACGGGCGCTGTAATTCCGGCAAAAAAAGACGGCACCCTTAAGTTTGCAGTTATGTCAGATGTCCACATCTCCATTGGCGCACCAAGCGTAGAAGGAACCGCAGCCTGTGTGGAAGACATTAACAAAAATACTGATATCCAATTTGTTATAATATCAGGTGATATTGCAAATTTTGGTGCGGATGATGAACTTGCATGCGCAAAAAATATTTTTGACAAGCTCAATAAGCCGTGGTTTATTGTTGCGGGCAATCATGATGCAACTTGGTCAGAAAGCGGGACCAACTCATTTGCAAAAGCTTTTGGGTATGAAAGATTTTCATTTGATGCCGGCGGAATAAAATTTTTGGGAACTCAGTGCGGTCCAAACGTAAGGATGGCCCCGGCCCTAATCCCGAGAGAGAGCATGCTGTGGTTAGATTCATGTATCAATGCACTCCCTGATAATCAGCCATTTGTATTTGTAAATCACTATCCTCTGGATAGTTCCCTGCTTAAATACGATGAGGTTTTAAATCTTCTAAAAAAGAAAAATATTCAGTTCTCAATAAACGGACACTGGCATTCAGATAATGCAATGGATTATGAAGGGGTGCCTGGCGCTATTGTCCGTTCAACTCTTGCAACAAAAAAAGGAGATATTGGATATGTGATTGTAAATGTGGAGGGTGCAACGGTTACATTTAGTGATAAAATTGTAGGGAAAGAAGAGCGCAATCCGTGGTTTACTATTAGGATGAGCAGCGGTGCGCCTTACAATAATGCAATTAAATATGAGCATCCTCAAAACACTGCTAACTCCAAATATCAAGAAGTCAAAGAGTTGTGGAGAATTGAAAACTCGGCGGATATTGGCTGCGCGGCTGCAATATGGAGGCCGGGGGAAGCTCTGGTTCAGCCTAATGAAGGAGCCAACGCGCTACCAACGGTAAGCAACAAAATTAAAAAAGGAGATATTGCCATTTATGCAGATGAGGCCGGGTATGTTTATGGATTGGATGCCGTTACGGGCTCAAAACTATGGAGCTACAGAACAGATGGAAAAATATTTTCTTCTCCCGCGATTGGAAATTTAAACACCTCGACAAGCGGCAGGAAGACAGAAGGCGGCAAAGGGGAGGGCATTGCAGTCATAGGCAGTACAGACAATTACATCTACGCACTAACGGCAAAAACAGGCAAGCTGATTTGGAAATTCAAATGCAGAAAATCTGTTCTCGGGAGTGCAAATATCTATAAAGGAAGAGTTTACATTGGAGCTTCAGACGGTTCAATGCGCGCGCTTAATTTGAAGAACGGCAAGTTAATCTGGGAAAACAATGAAGTGAAAGGATTTATGGAAGCCCGCCCTTATGTTGATAATGAACAAGTTGTGATGGGTGACTGGGCAACCAATCTTTACTCTTTCAATCCAAAAAACGGCAAAATTCAATGGGTTTGGTCAACAAAAAAATCCAGCATGATGCTATCGCCTGCAGAAGTTTGGCCTGTAAAATCAAATGGCAAGATTATTTTTGTAACTCCGGAGAGGATTAATTACCAGATAGATGCAAAGACCGGTGAACTCTTTGCAAAAAGTTACGGCGGGCGTGAGTCAATCGGACTTTCACCGGACGGGAAATATTATTTCATCAAAAATATGAAAGATACAGTCCGCGCATACAAAGCGGGAGAGATATCAATCGGCACCGCACAGGTGCAGCCTTCAAAAAGCAGCGTCCCCGTAAAGTGGCAAACCATAACTGATTATGGCTACGAGATAGCTCCCACCCCTATTACGTGTTCTGTCGGGAACGGAAAAGAAAATATGGGAATTGCTTTTATCCCGACAGATAAGGGAAATATTTACGCTCTCAATATTTCAGACGGTTCAATAGCATGGGAGCACCGCGTTGCCGGAGCACTTATAAACTACATTTTGCCTATAGGGCGCAATCAACTACTAGTAAGCACGATGGACGGAATAGTTACTTTGCTTGAATACTAGAAATTTAAGAAAAAATTTACTGATATGTATGAATGGGCGGAAGAAATGAATTGCGCCGTTACGGTTTGTAACACAGAGGGTGTGATTCTTTTTATGAATAAAAAATCAAAAGAGACTTTTGCAAAATACGGCGACATGATTGGCAAAAACTTGATGGTCTGCCACAATCCGGAATCTATCGAGAAGATAAAAAAGATGCTGGCCACCGGCGGCAGTAACACTTATACAATTGAAAAAGAAGGTGTTAAAAAAATGATCTACCAAACCGTCTGGAAGAAAAACGGTACGGTCGCCGGCCTTGTAGAGATATCCATG
>JAQWEK010000005.1 GCA_028704975.1 Bacteroidales bacterium
TCCGTAATTATCCTCATAACCATCTAGAGAATAAAGAGTTGAAGCGGCTGACAACTCATACATTCCTCCAAAAGGAAGACCTGTCTTGCTGCCGCCAAAGTAGTTGTTCTTGTAAGAGTAATACTCATGTCCAACCAGGACGTCCAAATTATGTTTCTCTCCAAATGTGCGGTTGTAATTCAACAGCTGGTTGAATGTGTAGCTGAAAGTTTTATAAGTATCAACTTCAATTTTACCTTTGGTTTCAACTGCATTTCCGGTATATGGATTATAGTAGTAATCATACCTGCTGTTTTTGTAGTCAAATCCGAATGTGGTTGTAAACTTGAATCCTTTTAGCGGACCCTCTTTCAAACCTCCCAAATCTATGTAGGTTCTGCCACTAACACTCTCAACTCCAAAACGATAACGGTCATTGTACAATGCTCCGATGCTGCTCCAGTTTGGACTTGCTCCGGAAGGACGGCTAACACCGTAGTCATAAACTGCGCTGCCGTTTTCATAAACTGTCTGGCCGTTTGCATCTTTCTCATATACGGGATAAATAGGGGCCATCAGGAATGAGGCATGGAACACATTGGAAGATGCGGTGGATGATGAGCCGTCGCCTGAGCCAAGGGAAGTTGTTACCGCATTGGACTTTGCAACGTTCATGTTAATTCCAGTCTTTAACCAATCTTTAACTTGAGAATCTATGTTTGCTCTGCCTGAGTATCTGTTGAAATCCGTGGTGACAACCATTCCTTTTTCATCCAGGTAACCAAGTGAGAACATGTATTTTGTTTTATCGCTGCCTCCCGACAGAGTCAGTACATAATCCTGTCGCAGAGGATTATCCTGAGTCACAGCATCCATCCAGCTCTCATTCCATTTTAGTTTTGCGCCGGACTTTACTTTTCCTGTGCTAAGGTCAATGATTTCTGTTGCATTGCAGTCAAACGGATTGTACATTGCGTTTGTGCCAAAGATTTTGGTTGAGCCGGACACCATCTCGGTAATAGCTGCCTGCCCTGCATCAGCAGGTGATACCCCGTTGCGGATTTGCTCTCCGCGGTATGAATTATATATGCTCTCTACGTAGCCGTAAGCATTTAATGTTGAGTGCATTGGAATAGCGCGTGAAGAAACGCCCCATGAGCCTTTGAACTCAACTGAAAGATCTCCGTTTGTACCTTTCTTGGTGGTAATCATTACAACTCCGTTTGCACCTCTGGAACCGTAAAGGGCTCCTGCGGATGCATCCTTGAGAATAGTCATAGACTCTATGTCAGAGGGGTTTATAGAGTTGATGTTGCCGTCATAAGGAATTCCGTCAACTACATAAAGAGGATCTCTTGCAGCATTGATGGAGCCAAATCCTCTGATTATTATGGATGCTCCGGCTCCAGGCTGACCGCTTCCGGATGTTGATTGAACACCGGTAACCATTCCGTCAATTGCCTTTGTCACGTTGGAAACCGTTCTCTTCTGCAGTTTGTCTGATTTGACAACTTCTGCAGAACCCGTGAAAGATTCCTTTTTTGCAGTGCCGTATGCAACTACAAGCACATCGTCCAGATTTACAGCCTCTGACGCAAGTTGGACATTTATAATTGCGCGGGAATTCACAGAAATTGCCTGTGTCTTATATCCTACATAATTAAATGTAAGTGTTCCGTTTGCAGGAACTTTGGGAATATTATAGGAACCATCGTCAGCCGTGTAAGCTCCTAGAGTTGTTCCTTTTACGAATACCGATGCATAGGGAATCGCCTCACCGGTTGCCGCATCTTTAACGGTTCCCTTTACCGAAATGAGGTTTTTTCTCTGCTGATTTTCTTCAGTTGTCTCTGCAACGGCAGAGGTGATGCCAAGAACTACCTGGCTTCCCTTGATGCGGTAATGAATGTTTAGTGGTTTAAAAATTTTGTCAAATAATGTAGTGGCCGGTTCATTCTTTGAAGTGACCGTAACTCTATAAGAGTCTACGTTTACTTCATTAGTATAAACAAACCTGTAACTGCTTTGTTTAGAAATACTTTCCATCACCGTTTTTAACGGCGCGCCCTTGACTTCAAGATTGACTCCGCTTTGTGCAAAACTGAAAGCAGGGGTGATAAGAAGAAAGGCTAAAACTAAGACAATAATCTGCCCGAATCTTAAAAATAGTTTCTTACACATGTTTTTTTTGTTAGGTTTCTTGTACATATAAGACACGCAAACTTGTCTTACCCCTAAAAAATAACATTTTCATAATCCTTACCAATTCTTGCTTAAAAAAATTATGGTAAATGAGGTTTTGAGTGTCTTAATTAAAATGAGCAATTATAATAGTAGTATCTTTGTCCCCGGGCTTAGCTCTCCGGTAGAGCGACCCTGCGTTGTGGACACGGACATTAGCAAAAAGGCTCTCTTTGAGAAAATCTACTCTGCAAATTTGCAGAGGGTGACTTTTTTTGCTTGCAGTTATCTTGGAGATATCTCTGAGGCACAGAATGTTGCGCATGACGTTTTTACTTCATTTTGGAATAAGATGGAGGATGTTGACATGGAGCGCGCCGTCCCTTATTTGTTTGAATCGGCTAAGAACTCCTGCCTCAATGCCTTAAGGAAAAGGCTAAACGCAAACAAATATTCAGATTCTTCCATCAAAGAGAAAACAGATTTGTTAAACTATTCAGCTCTGGAAAGTTCCGGTTTTTCAAGACTTTATGAAGTGGATGTGGAGTCAATCATAAGCAAGGGTATGACAATGATGAAACCTAAAGTGCGCAGGACATTTGTTATGAGCAGATTCAAAGGACTTAAAAATAGAGAAATTGCTGGTATTGAGGGAGTCGGGGAGAGCACCATAGAAGCAAGAATTACTGCTGCCCTGTTGATAATGAAGCGGCTGCTGAAGGACTATATAGACTAAGTTGTTTTTTGTAAACAAGTTTTATGCGTTTAAATTAAAAGCGGGTAAGGTATATGAAGAAATATACGCTGATAAAATTTTTTAAGGGAGAAGCTTCTGAGAAGGAGATAGACTCTATAATCAGCTGGGTTAATGAGTCTTCTGCTAATAAGAAGTATTTTGCAAGAGAGAAAGCATTGTATACCGCAATTTCTTCTGCCAAACAATCTGTTGCGGATAAAGTTGTTGTAGACAGCGGTGCCGCAAAGCGCTCAAAGATTATTAGGTATGCAACTTATTTTTCTGTAGCTGCGGCAGCTGCGGCGGTGTTCTTTTTTGCCGGATATGCATCTCACGGGAACGGTGGTTTTTTAAATTCCGGCAAACTGTTCTCTTCCGACAAATTAATGAGTTCGGGGTCAGCTGTTTCCGTATTTTCTCATAAAACCACGATGCATACATTGTACACGGAGCGGGGAGTTAAAGGATTTATTGTGCTTCCCGACAGTTCCAGAGTATGGCTGAATTCAGACAGCAAAATCACTTATCCGGAGGAATTTAGGGGGAAGACCAGAAATGTGACAATTAGCGGAGAGGCTTATTTTGAGGTGCAGAAAGATTCTCTTCATCCTATGATTGTTATGACAAACAAGAATTTTTCATTGGAGGTCTTAGGTACCAGCTTTAATATTAAAAGTTATGATAATGAGGACAATGCAATGGCTACGCTTTATACCGGCAGCATAAAAATGCACTATCGCAATGTTAATACTTCCAAAATATCCACTATAAAACTAAAACCTAACGAGACATTCAACTATACTCCAAAACTTGCTGAGGTTAAGCAGTTTATCTCACTTAAGCCGGAAAATGACAAGGCGTGGAAGGATGGAGCTCTTGTGTTTGAAGACACTCCTATGCCTGAGGTGATAAAGATGCTTGAAAGATGGCACGGTACAAAGTTCATTGTTAAGAACGATGAGATTTACCAATACAAACTTTCCGCCGTGTTTACGTCAGAGTCAATAGTTCAAATTATGGAGATTATGAAGCTGATAATGCCCATCAAATACTCCTGCAAAAACAACGTTGTCACTTTGGAGTAGACCTAAAGCATATTCATGCTCTGCTCGCGGATTTTCTCCAGTTCGTCTTTCATGCGGACCACAAATTTCTGGATTTCCGCGTCGTTGGCTTTTGAGCCGATGGTGTTGATTTCACGCCCCATTTCCTGAATTATGAATCCCAGTTTTTTGCCGGGATATTCTTCTGCACCTGTTGCAGCGGTGCCGGAAACACCTGTTGCAGCGGTGACTGTATCGGCTTCTCCGTTAATGGTTTGCATAAAGTATTTGCAGTGCTGAGCAAGGCGGACTTTCTCCTCATTGATGTCCAACTTTTCTAAATAGAAAACAATTTCTTGTTCCAACCGGTTGGGATCTGAGGGGATTGCGGCTTCAGCTATCTTGGCCTTAAGTCTCTCCTTTATTGCAGGAACTCTTGTAACATCTTGCTTTTTAACCTCTTCCAGCAGCACTTCTATGTTGCCCACGCGC
Source organism: Bacteroidales bacterium (assembly GCA_028704975.1). Classification (GTDB taxonomy): domain Bacteria; phylum Bacteroidota; class Bacteroidia; order Bacteroidales; family UBA932; genus Egerieousia. The sequence continues at coordinate 4,432 of JAQWEK010000005.1, forward strand.
TTTGTTACATCCGCATATAGAGCTTTGCCCTCTGTATCACGATAGTTGTTTAGTTTACCTGTCGCGATACTTATGGTTTCTGTGATTTGCTGCCAATCGGCATCTGATATTACCTGCTCTTTTGTCTGCAGCACATCCGGCAGTTTAAGTACGGCCGACATTAATATTGAGTCGGAAGTATGTGAAGGATATACCTGGTCTCCGCAGCAGAAAGAGTTGCCGCGCGCACCACGGGAGCCGTCGGGAGTTCTGCCTGAAACAGCCTCATCTACAGGCTCTTCTCCGTCGCCGATAAAACCTGCGGACTTGTGAAAATCCTGCAAGTGCCTGAGTTGGTCATAGTATTGCTCAAAGACCTCTTTGTTGATTGTCTTCTGTGCGCCGGAATCTCCGGCTGTCTGATTAATGAAAAAATCAATTGTACCACGGTGCAGTTGTTGTGTTAAGTACTGTCTGATTTCCAGCTCTTTATCCTTTGGGGTAAAGTTGCTCTTAAAGTTAATGTCTGCGCTTTTTCCGTTAAGCGTGCGAATTTCCACCGTTACTTTGCTATTATCGGAGAGAATGCATTCAGCCTTTCCGTAGCCTGTCATTGATTTTACCATCTGTTCAATTTTATTATTGCGCAAATATACCAATTTTGCGGCGCAGGCAGTTTTGAATAAAAAATTGGCGGATAAATAGTATCTTTGCAATAATAGTTTATCGGGTAATATTATGGAAGATTCTAAGAAAGAAGAGATTAAGAATGAAGGGGAAGGCCGTTCCCTTAATTTTCTGGAAGAGATTATTGAAGATGATTTGAAGACTGGACGTGTGAAGAGCGTGCTGACTCGTTTTCCTCCTGAGCCTAACGGCTATTTGCATCTTGGACATGCAAAGAGCATCTGCTTGAATTTTGGGTTGGCAAAAAAGTATGGCGGAAAGACAAATATACGTTTTGATGATACTAACCCAACCAAGGAAAGTGTTGAGTATGTGGATTCTATAAAGAATGATATAAAGTGGCTCGGCTTTGAGTGGGCCAATGAAAGATATGCATCTGATTATTTTCAGCAACTATATGACTGGGCCGTTGAGATGATAAAAAAAGGTCTTGCTTATGTAGATGACCAGACTCTGGAGGAAATTAGAGAGAATCGCGGAACTGTTTCAAAACCGGGCACTCCCAGTCCTTATAGAGACCGCAGCGTGGAGGAGAATCTTAAACTTTTCCGGGAGATGAAGGAGGGAAAATATAAAGAGGGCGAGAAAGTTTTGCGTGCAAAAATTGATATGGCAAATCCTAATATGCTGTTCAGAGACCCGATAATGTACAGGATTAATTTTACTCCTCATCATAGAACCGGAACAAAATGGTGCATTTATCCAATGTATGATTACGCGCATGGAGAATCAGATTCAATTGAAGGTATTACCCATTCAATTTGCACTTTGGAGTTTGATGTGCATAGGCCGCTATATAACTGGTTTATAGAGCAATTGGGCATTTTTCATTCACATCAGTATGAATTCGCAAGATTAAATTTGACATATACCGTAATGAGCAAGCGCAAGTTGCTTGAACTTGTAAAAAATAATTATGTAAGAGGCTGGGATGATCCGAGAATGCCTACAATTTGCGGTATTAGAAGAAGGGGCTACACTCCTGAAAGTTTGAAAATGTTTGCGGATAAAGTGGGCGTTGCAAAGAGGGATAACATAATTGATTTATCGCTTCTTGAGTGGTGCGTCCGTGAAGATTTGAATGCCCGCTCAAACAGGTATATGACCGTGCTTGATCCTGTTATGGTAGAGATTGAAGGATGGGAGCAAGGTAAGGTAGAGTGGTTTGAGGCTCCTTTGAATCCTGCAGCTCCAGACGGGCCAAAACGCAAAGTGCCTTTTGACGGGACAGTTTATATTGAGCGCGATGATTTTATGGAGAATCCTCCAAAGAAGTATTTCCGTTTGCAGCCGGGGGGAGAGGTGCGTTTAAAATATGCATATATCATTAAGTGCAAGGAAGTTGTAAAAGATGCCGACGGCAAGATTACAAAAATAATTTGCACTTATGACCCAACGTCAAAACCGGGCGGCGGAGCATGGAGAAGTGTTAAGGGAACAATTCACTGGGTTTCCATTGCTGCCGCAAAGAAGTTGGAAGTCAGATTAGTAGACAGATTGTTTACGGAACCTGACATGGGTTCAATCCCGGAAGACAAAGACTACAAAGATTATCTGAACCCCGACTCAATGAAAGTTATTGGCGGCTATGCTGAACCTGCGTTGTCCGAGGATAAGAGCGGTGTTGCCGTTCAATTTGAGAGGCTTGGATATTTCTTTAAGGATACGGACAGCACTACGGAAAATCCTGTTTATAACCGTACTGTAACGCTAAGAGATAATTTTAAAAAATGAAATTTATTGGGGCACATGTTAGTTCTGCCGGCGGTCCTTTCAACGCGCCGCTGAATGCAAAGGCAATAGGAGCCACTGCGTTTGCAATGTTCACAAAGAATCAAAAGCAGTGGATTGGCAAACCGTTGACCGCAAGTGAAATAGAGCAGTTTAAAAAGACATGCGAGGAGTGCGGCTATAAGCCGTTTCAGATTTTGCCTCACGACGGTTATTTAATTAATCTTGGCAGTCCGAGGGAGGAGGGACTGCAGCAATCCCGCGGCTCCTTTCTTGATGAGATGAAGCGCTGCCAGCAGCTTGGTTTGGACAGACTGAATTTTCATCCGGGCAGTCATCTTAAGCTAGAAACAGAGGATGAGTGCGTTGCACTGATAGCTCAATCTATAAATATTGCTCTGGATAAAACTTCCGGTGTGACTGCGGTTATAGAAAACACTGCAGGTCAGGGAACTAATGTGGGATATAAGTTTGAGCATATTGCTGCGATTATTGATAAAGTGGAGGATAAGAGCCGTGTCGGAGTTTGCATTGATACTTGTCACGCTTTTGCGGCGGGTTATGACATGCGTACCAAAGAGACTTTTGAAAAGACGTTCTCTGACTTTGATAAAATTATAGGATTCAAGTATTTGCGCGGCATGCACCTTAACGATGCAAAGAAAGATTTGGGCAGCCGTGTGGACCGCCATGAATCTCTCGGAATCGGCATGCTCGGATGGGATACCTTTAAGTTTATCATGCAAGACTCGCGTTTTGATAATATTCCGCTTGTCCTTGAAACTCCAAATCCGGATATCTGGCCGGAAGAAATAGACAAGTTGAAATCTTTTATTTAAGAACTTTGCATACTAGCTGATTTGCGAGTAATCTGTAGCATCTTTACCTTGATGGCGAAGCACGGCAATCTGCCGTGTAAGCAGCTGGTTGGCAGGAGATTGAAGCAGAGGGTCATCTGAAAGAATCTTAAGAGCGGTTTGGCGTGCATTCTCCAAAATGCGGCCGTCCTGATACAAAGAGGCAATATGCAAATCTATCGCGAGTCCGCTCTGAGTCGTCCCCTCCAAATCTCCCGGGCCGCGCATCTTCATATCCTCTTCTGCAAGTTTAAAACCATCTGTGGTGCCGCACATTAGTTCCAATCTTTTTCTGCTTTCACGGCTCAATTTATAACCGGACATTAGAATACAGTATGATTTTTCAGAGCCTCTTCCTACACGTCCGCGCAACTGATGCAATTGGCTTAGTCCAAAGCGTTCAGAACTCTCTATTACCATAACCGTTGCATTTGGAACATCTACTCCAACTTCAATTACAGAGGTGGCTACCAGAATGTTAGCCTTGCCTTGAGCAAACAGTTGCATATCAAAATCTTTGTCTGCGGTTTTTTGCTGGCCGTGCACAACGGCAGTAATATATTCAGGCGCTTTAAACTCCTGTATAATAGATTGATAACCCGCCTCAAGGTTTTCATAATCCATTTTTTCACTCTCTTTAATCAGCGGATAGACAATGAAAATCTGATGTCCGGCTTTGATTTGCTGCTTCATAAATGCGTAAACCTTAGGGCGTTGGCTCTCCCATGCGTGCATGGTTTGAACCGGTTTTCTGTCCGGAGGAAGTTCATCCAAAACAGAAACGTCCAAGTCTCCGTAAAGCGTCATTGCCAGCGTACGCGGAATAGGGGTTGCGGTCATAACCAATATGTGAGGGAACAATGTTGAGGAATCTGTTGGTTTGTCGCCGTTTGCAAGTTTGTCCGTAGTCTTTGTAGTTGTTCCCTTATTCCATAAACGAGAGCGCTGGTCAACTCCAAATCTGTGCTGCTCGTCAATCACTGCAAATCCCAAGTTACGGAATTGCACTCTGTCCTCTATAAGTGCGTGTGTGCCAACAATTATATTAATCTTCCCTGCGGCTAAATCTTCCAGTATTTGTTTTCTCCCTTTTGCTTTTGTGCTGCCTGTGAGCAGCGCCACTGTTGCGGAGGTGGGTGCCAGAAATTTTGTAATGCTTGTTAAATGCTGATTTGCAAGCACTTCCGTTGGAGCCATTATGCAGGCTTGGTAACCGTTGTCTACGGCAATCAGCGCGAGCAGCACGGCCACAAGGGTTTTCCCACTTCCGACATCTCCCTGCAGCAGCCGGTTCATTTGCTTTCCGCTCATCATGTCCGCCCTCATCTCTTTTATGACTCTTTTCTGAGCCCCTGTAAGCGGATAAGGAAGAGCGTTATAGCACTTGTTAAAGTTGTCTCCAACTTTTGACATTGTTAGTCCGCCTTCATGCGACATACGCACGTTTTTCTGTTTCAGCAGGCTAAGTTGCAGATAAAACAGTTCCTCAAATTTCAATCTGTTCCGGGCTTTTAGAAGGGAGTCTTCGTTGTGGGGAAAATGAATATTTTTAAGGGCAAATTGCAGAGAGCAAAGGCTCTTTCTGTGCAGCAAATCTTCCGGCAGAGTTTCATGTATGGCGGGGAGTATTTTCTCCAGCAATGTATTCTCAAATTTTGTGATGACCTTGATGCCCAAACCGGCGCTTTTCATTTTTTCCGTTGTGCTGTAAATGCCAACCATTGAGCCAGTTCCGTAGGCATAAGCCTGTGAAGGAGGAGTGACTTCCGGGTGTATCATATTAAGCGCACCGTTGAACTCCGAGACTTTCCCGAATACTATGAACTCACTCTTTTCTTTGATTTTGTCCGTTATCCATTTGAGGCCGCTAAAGAAGACTAAGTCTATGCTTCCGGTTGCATCCTGCAGAGTGGCTACAAATCTTTTTTTATGTCCTCCGCCAACCATGGTGGTCTTTACAATAACTCCACGCACTTGAACATAAGCGCTTTCCGGAGTTACCTCAGAAATAGAATAAATCTTGGATTTGTCTATCCATCTGAAAGGGAAGAAATACAGCAAATCTCTAAACGTATGGATTCCAACCTCTTTTGCAAGAATGTCCGCGCGCTTGGGACCTATGCCCGGCAAGTATTGTATTTCAGTATCAAGGATATTAGGCATGGATGTGTTTGCGCAAGTGCTCTTTATGCTATCTGTGAGCAAATTTAATAAACTTTTTTCGTAACTTGCGTCGTATGCGGGAGCGGTGCTTTTGCCAGTGTGCAGAACATCCTGCTTTTGATCTAAAAATAAAAATATATGCAACCTAAAATTGTTATAGGGATTACTCAAGGTGATACTAACGGTATTGGTTATGAGGTAATTATAAAGGCTCTATCTAATGCCAACGTGCTGGAAATGTTTACGCCTGTTATTTACGGTTCATCCAAAGCTTTTGGAATTTACCGCAAGCAAATTCCCGAGACGGAAAATATCAATACAAACATAATAACATCTGCAAGGGACGCTCATCCAAAGCGCGTTAACATTATAAATTGTGTTTCTGAACAGATGCAGGTTGAACCGGGTCAACTTACTCACGATAGTGCAAAGTCTGCCATAGAGGCATTGAATGCGGCTGTTAAAGATTTGAAAGAAGGGCTTATAAATATCTTGGTTACAGCACCTTTCAACAAGAGGGGCGTTGCGCTGGAGAATTTTAAATATGCGGGGCATACCGGATATTTGATTGATGCTTTTGGGGTGAAAGACGGTTTGATGTTCATGTGTTCTGATAATTTAAAGATAGGAGTTGTAACAACGCATATTCCTCTTTCTCAGGTTTCTAGCTCGATTAATGAAGAAATTATTCTCAGCAAGTTGCGCCTGATGAATGACTCTTTAAAGAGGGATTTTGGAAGAGAGAGGCCAAAAATTGCAGTGCTTGGTCTTAACCCTCATGCCGGTGATGACGGATTGTTGGGAGAGGAAGACCTGCGCATTATTAAACCAGCCGTCAAGAGAGCTAACGAAGAGGGTATTCAGACTTTTGGACCTTTTCCTCCCGACGGATTTTTTGCGGCTACAATGCAGTACAATTATGATGCTGTACTTGCAATGTATCATGATCAGGGACTTATTCCGTTTAAGGCTCTTTCATTCGATTCCGGCGTAAACTTTACGGCCGGACTGCCGATTGTGAGAACTTCCCCTGATCACGGAACTGCGTTTGACATAGCGGGGAAGAATAAGGCTAATCCGCGTTCAATGCTTTCTGCAATTTATTTGGCACTGGATATTTACAGGAATCGTCAGAGATATGACGAGATGCATGCAAATCCGCTGACCGCAAAAATTCCGGGACAGGATGAGGTCAGACAGCAGGGATCAAGATTCCCAAGGTACAACGGAAATGGCGGCAACGTCATTCAGTAGGGAATTTTTATAGTCATTTGAGCGTGAAGAAATTAGAGCCTATAAGTTTATATACTGACGGTGCATGCAGCGGTAATCCCGGGCCGGGAGGCTGGGGAGTTGTTTTGAAATGCGGACCTCATTATAAAGAACTGTCGGGAGGATGCAAGGAGACTACTAATAACAGAATGGAGCTAACAGCTGTTATTGAGGGACTTAAAGCGGTTAAAAGAAAAAATGCGGAGGTGAATGTTTTTTCTGATTCATCCTATGTGGTTAAGGCAGTGAATCTTGGATGGCTTGCAGATTGGGCGGCAAAAAATTTTAAGAAGAAAATGAACAGAGATTTGTGGGAGGAATTTATTAAAGTTTCAAAGGGATATACGCTGACTTTCAATTGGATAAAGGGACATGCAGGGCATCCTGAAAATGAAAGATGTGATGCGCTTGCCGTTGAACAAACTAAAAAGTTTATGTAATGAACAAAAATATATTAGAGAAAAATAATTTACGTTATGCGGTTGTAGGAAGCGGTAGCTGGGCTACGGCTATTGTTAAGATGCTCCTCAATCACCAAGGTGAGATTTCATGGTTTTTAAGAGATAAAAAAAATATTGCGCATATACTTAAAAATCACCATAATAAAGTGTATCTGCAATCCGTGCTTCTGGAGCCGGAGAGACTTAAGATGTCGTCCGATATTAATGAAGTAGTGGAGAATTCTGATGTCATTATTTTTTGCATACCATCCGTTTATTTTATGTCTTGCATAAATAACTTGACCGTTTCCCTTGATAATAAGTTTATTGTCTCTGCCATCAAAGGTTTTGTGGATGAGAAAAACCTTACTATTGCGGAGTATTTTCATCAAGTCCACAACATTCCCTTTGACAGAATAGGCGTTGTGAGCGGCCCTTGTCATGCGGAGGAAGTTGGTATGGAAAGGCTTTCATATCTGACACTTACAAGCAAATACATTGAGACTGCCAGAATTCTATGTGAGGCTTTTGCGTGCGATTATATTAAGACAACTCCCGGTACTGACATATATGGAGTGGAGTATGCCGCGGCACTTAAAAATATCTATGCGGTGTGTGCCGGAATTTGTCACGGACTTGGTTACGGAGATAATTTCATGTCTGTGCTTATGACTAATGCATTCCATGAGTTAACTGATTTTTTGAATGTTACACATCCGGACGTAAATAGGGACGTAAACACGTCTCCTTATCTTGGAGATTTGCTTGTAACAGGATATTCTCAGTTTAGCCGCAACAGGACTTTTGGAAATATGATTGGCAAAGGGTACTCTGTACGCAGCGCGCAAATTGAGATGAGCATGATTGCGGAGGGTTACTATGCAAGCCGCTGCATTAATGAGATTAATAAAAATTTCCGTGTGGATATGCCTATCGCTGAGGCGGTTTATGAGATTCTTTATGAGCACAAATATCCCGCTTATGTAATAAAGAGACTTACAGAAAAGTTATATTAAATTAAATTAAATTATTATAGCCGCCGGTAAAGACCGGTAAAAATATGATACGCCTTAATACAGAAAATGCAGAAAATTTTATTCAGAAAGATTCTCTGAAGAGAGAACTTGCAAAGTCATTAGATGCTTTGCAAACTATACTTAACGGAACCGGCGAGGGGGGGGAAAAGATGGGATGGCTAAACCTTCCGCTTGACATAGACGACTGCATGATTGATGAATGCAATAAAATTGCCAAAAAATGGAAAGGTACTGTAGATGTGGTTGTTATAATAGGTATCGGAGGTTCGTATCTTGGTGCCAAATGTGCTATTGAAGCATTGTCCCATACTTTTTCCGCATACGGAATGGAGCGCAATTATCCCCAAATTGTATATGCGGGGAACGGACTTTGTCAAGAGTATTTCTCTGATTTGATGGAGTTTCTGAGTCAGAGAACTTATGCCGTTATTGCCATTTCAAAATCCGGTACGACTACGGAACCTGCGATTGCATTTAGATTTTTAAAAGAAGATATAGAAAAGAGATTTGGTAAAGCCATTGCAAGAGAGCGTATTGTGACAATTACAGATGCGCGCTCGGGGGCTTTGAGAAAATTAAGTGATCAGGAAAAATATTCTTCTTTTTATATTCCCGACAGTGTCGTAGGACGTTATTCTGTTTTAACTCCTGTGGGACTGCTTCCGATTGCAGTTGCCGGATTTGATATTGCGGCTCTTGCAAAGGGAGCCATAGCTGCAAGAAAAAGATATACCGCCGATGACGCGGATAATCCTGCAATACGTTATGCAGCAGTAAGAAACGCACTCTATTTAAGCGGCAAAAAAATTGAAATATTCATAAACTTCAATCCTAAGCTGCACTATTTTTCCGAGTGGCTTAAGCAGCTTTACGGAGAGAGCCTTGGTAAAAAACATAAGGGAATTTTTCCTACTGCTGCGGATTTCACAACAGATCTTCACTCTATGGGACAATATATTCAGGACGGAGAACGCATATTGTTTGAGACGGCAATCCTGGAGAACGGTGGCGGACGCATGATGACAATCGGCGATATCCAGGGCAATGTTGACGGTATTAATTATTTAACAGGCAGGACAATAGAAGATGTTAACAAGGCTGCTATTGAGGGGACGCGCAAAGCACATGTTGACGGCGGAGTACCTAATATTGTATTTGAAATAGGCTCTTTAAATGAGGAAACCCTTGGGGAGATGTTTTATTTCTTTGAGACTGCCTGTGCAATTGACGGGTACGTACTTGGAGTTAATCCGTTTGATCAGAATGGGGTAGAGGAGTATAAGAAGAATCTCTTCACGCTTCTGGGGAAACCGGGGTATGAGAAAAAATGACAGGTGGAGCAATAAATCCGATGCTTGCAGATCTTGCACTAATTCTGATAGTTGCAGGTATCGTCACGATTGTATTCAAAGCTCTTAAGCAGCCTATTGTTTTGGGGTATATTATCGCCGGAATTTTTACCGGTCCGTATATTGCCTCTTTTCCGACTGCAACACAAATTTCCAGCATAGAATTTTGGGGAAAAATAGGAATGATATTTCTCCTGTTTGGACTGGGACTGGAGTTTAGCTTTAAAAAATTAAAGAAGGTTGGAGGCCCCGGGTTTATAACTGTTTTTTCTGAGGCGGTGATGATGTTTGCCATGGGATTTCTAGTGGGACGTCTGATCGGATGGGGGTGGGTTACATCATTATTCTTGGGAGCAATGCTCTCTATATCATCAACTTCCATAATAATAAAAGCATTTGACGATTTAGGAATTTCCGGAAAAAAGTCTTCTCAACTGGTTTTTGGAACTTTGATTTGCGAAGATTTGATTGCCATTCTATTGCTGGTTATGCTTCCTGCAATTGTTGTAGGCAAAACATTCAACGGGGCGGAACTTATAGATAAAGCATTTTTCATCGGGCTTTTCCTGGTTTTGTGGTTTACATTTGGTATTTATTTTATCCCGACGGTTTATAAAAAGCTTAGAAAATTATTGACCGATGAGACGTTGATTATTGTCTCTTTGGGCCTGTGTTTGCTTATGGTTGTTATTACCGTGAACGCCAATATATCAGAGGCTCTTGGGGCTTTTGTAATGGGGTCAATACTGTCGGGAACTATACAGAGAGACAAGATTATAAAACTGACAAAGCCAATCAAAGATTTTTTTGGTGCAATCTTTTTTGTCTCCGTCGGAATGTTGGTTGACCCGTCTGTTGTGCTACACTATTGGCCGCACATTTTGCTGATAACGTTAACAGTAATTACGATGAAGCCGCTTTCCGCAACAATCGGATATTTGTTTAGCGGTCAGACACTTAAAATAGCACTGACCGGGGGAATGTGCCTTTGTCAGATTGGTGAGTTCTCCTACATTATTGCCACAATGGGACGCAGTCTGGACGTGACTCCGCCTTATTTGTATCCGGTGATTGTTACGGTATCAATCCTAACTACTTTTGTTACACCATATTGGATTAAGCTTGGAGAACCGGTGTACAGCTTTATTTACTCACATGCAAAACCTCAATGGCGTATCGTGATTGAAAGATTGGGGACCGGCAGACAGACATTGAATAGAGAGACGGAATGGAGAAAACTAATACGCTCCTACTCTCTAAGAGTGATACTTTATTCCGCATGGCTTTTCTTTATTTTTTTATTCTTTACAAGATTTGTTAATCCATTATTAGCCGGCTATATAGGGGTTACAAGATGGACGGCTGTTTTGATGTTTATTATTACAATTGGTGCAATGACTCCGTTCTTGTGGGGTCTGTTGAGAAGGAAGAGTGAAGACGGTGCGTTTGATAAAATATGGGATGATAAGAAGTTTGCCAGAGGTCCTCTGCTTTTTATGCGGGCGTTAAAATATATAATTGCAATCATTGCGGTTTCTGTTCCGGCATCTATTTATATAACAAAGAGCCTGGGTGCAATCATTTTAATTTGCGCAGTAGTAATACTTTATGTGGAAATATCAAAGAAAGTAAAAAAGTATTACGCCAAGATGGAAAATAGATTTTTGACAAATTTGCACAGCGAGGGAGGACACTCTTTTGTTATTCCTAAAGATATTGCGGAAGAGATGCATATAGATAAGTGCGAGGTTGAACCCAACTCCTATGCGGCGGGGAAAACTATTGGAGAAATACATCGTGATAAAGATACCGGAGCGCTTGTTATTCAAATTATTAGAGGAAGTAAAACAATTGATTTGCCGCCAAAGGAACAGGTGCTTTATCCGGAAGATTCACTGATTCTTCTTGGTTCGGATGAGCAAATAAAATCTTTCTCATTTATTTCTTCAAATGATCGGGCTATTTTGCAGGATGATGAAGATAGGGAGAGGATAGAGATGAAACTACTCCAATTTACATTGGATGAAACATCTTGTTTTGTCGGGCAGCAGGCAAATATTACATCAATAAGAGATAAATTTGGAGTGCTTATAGTTGGAGTTGAGAAGAGTACGGATAATGGTTTTTTGCGCCCGACATCCTCAATAACAATGGAGAAGGGAGATACCGTTTGGGTTGTGGGCAGCAAGAAAAATGTTGAGGCTTGCTTTAATTTGGCATAGGTAAAATGGAGAGACAATTTTTAAGACAGGTTGCAAATATATTCTCAAATCCCTCATTGTTAGGGATTAAGACGGCAGATGCCAACTATCTGTGCAACTTTACTTTTGTCTTTCCCAACAAGCGTTCAATGGCCTTTTTCCGCAAGTATCTTGGAGAAGAGTACGGCAAGATTAACAGAGCTCCCGACGGTTCACCTATGCCTTTGTTCTCTCCCCGAATGGTGACTATCAGTGATTTGTTCTCTGATTTAAGCGGCCTGCATACGGCGGATTATCTGACGCTTATTGTTGAACTTTGGAAATGCTATTCAGTAGTCCGAAAGAAACATGCGTTGGGAGCCGGTCTATCTGAAACCGATTTTAAGGAGGAGCCGCTTGATGATTTTATTTTCTGGGGAGATTTGATTCTGTCGGATTTTTCTGATGTGGATCAATACATGGTAGATGCAAAACAGCTTTTCACAAACTTAAAAGATGTGAATGAGATTAATTCTGATTTTTCATGGATGTCTGATAAGCAGAGAGAAGCGGTGGAAAAACTGGGAGGAGTAAAGGGCTTTTGGGAGAGAGTTAAGGGAAATGTGCCCGGTGCCCCGGGCAGGGAGGAATTTTATAAGAAAAGATTTTTGGATACGTGGGAAATTCTGTATCCGTTGTATGTAAATTATGGAGAGATTCTAAAAAACAAGGGAATAGCGTATAGTGCAATGCAATACAGAGCTGTGGCTGAAGCTGTTAATTCTTATGCGCTAAAGATTGGGGTTTCTGTGACTGATGGGGCGGATGTTATAGCAAATAAACTGGATGCGCTTGGTTCCGCGGTCTTTGTGGGATTCTCTGCTCCAAATAATTGCGAGAAGATCTTAATGAGATATTTCCGAGACAAGAAGAATGAGGACGGATCTCCGGCCGGATATTTTTACTGGGATTACTTCTCTCCCATGATTAAGGCGCCGCAGAATAAATCTTCCAGATTGATAGAGAGTTGCGTGGAGGAGTTCCCTTCTTTTCCTGCAATTGAGGATGCCGTAAAATGGGCCAAAAGTATTGTTGCTGAAGTTGAAGCCGGCAATGATAAACCTGTAAAAGACTGTACATTTGACGTTTATCCTGTTTCCGGAAACATCGGGCAAACTATTGCGGCTTCTGAAATTCTTAAGAAAATTTGCAGCGGCTTTGAATATTCCGCTCCGGGTTTTGACTTGAGAAGCGAGGCCCTTAAGACGGCGGTTGTTATTGCAGATGAAAATCTTTTGCTGCCAATGCTTTCTGCTGTTCCGGCCGGTTATAGAGATATAAAGGGGAAGCCCTGCGTTAATATTACAATGGGTTATCCGCTGGCTGCAACCGGTGTTGCCTCACTTGCAAATCTGCTTTCCGCCGTCCATATGTCTATGCGCGTAAAAAACGGAAAATCACTGCTTTATGGCAACATGTTGCTGGATGTGCTCACTCATTCTTATGTGAAGGGCATTAACAAGCGTGATGCGGAAATCCTGAGAAAATATATTCTGGATTCAAATAAGTTTTTTGTCAGCGAAGAGGAGTTTAACTCCGGATTTGATAATTTAACCGATGGCCGGGGAGAGAAGAATAGTCTTAATCTTTCTACGGAGTTTAAGCAGTTTTTGAAATTACTGGTTCCTCATATCGACAGTAAAAATTTAGTTTCTTCAATTGTTGAGTATCAGACTAATGTGTTGGATTATGTAAGTGATTATGTGTCACCTGCGGAGAAAGGTTATATTTTTCAGTATTCTGATGTTTTAAATTCTCTCAGGGGAAACAATTTGAGCATTATGCTGCCGCGCTCAGCGTATAGCATAATAAGAAGAACTGTCGGGAACCTCAGTGTGACATTCAAGGGGGAACCACTTATGGGACTGCAGATTATGGGCGCTTTGGAGACGCGTGCGCTAGATTTTGAGAATATCATTTATCTCTCATTTAATGAAGGAATATTTCCCAAAACGGGAGAACAGAAATCTTGTATTCCGTACTTTTTGAGGAAATGTTTTGGGCTGCCTACTTATGAGACGCAGGACAGTATTTCCGCCTACAATTTTTACAGAATGATACAGAGGGCAAAGCATGTCAGCTTTATCTATAGTACTGATACAGAGGGAATGAAGGTGGGGGAGGAGAGCAGATTCATCAAGCAGCTTAGATATGATTTTGGAGTTAAGCCCGTGTATCACAATGTGAATCTGCCTATGCCAAAGAACTTTAAGGCCTCCTATAAAGAAGTTGCAAAGAGAGATGAGGACATCAGGTGCATTGTGGAGAATTATTTTGATGCCGAGCCAAGGGGCGGTAAACATTTTTCCGCCTCTTTACTGAACAGTTACATTGATTGTCCGCTCCATTTTTATTTTGCAAATATCATGGGAGTGGAAGTTGAATCCGAACTTACGGACAGCGTTGACGGAAGTGTGTTTGGCTCTATTTTCCACAAGTGTATGCAGCTTATTTACAATCACTATACGGAAAATTTAAAAGTCAAGACGGTATCCGGAGCGCTTCTTGAGAAAATTATAAAGGAGCTGTTTCCGGCGGGCAAAACCGACGGAAGCTTTGCCGGTCCCGGCTCCTCCAAGCTTAACGATTTTATTTTGAACGGTTTTAAGGCGGCTTTGCAAGTGGATGTGATTGAGGGTGAAAATTTGGTCATAAAAGAGTTGGTGGAGCGATATATTTACAATACGCTAACGGTTGATTTTGAGCGCGTAGCCGGCACGGGAGAATTTACATTCATCGGAACGGAGAAGATGATTTTGGGTAAATATATCGGTGCAAATTTCATTGCTTTTTTTGACAGGCTGGAGAAGGGTCCCGATGGAGTAGTGAGAATATCGGATTACAAAACAGGGTATTTTGATCCCGAGATTATAAATAAGTATTACTCAGATAATCAAGGAGTCTCTATAATCAATGATGATGAAATTGAGAGTGTTCTGGATGTACTGTTTGATATGAGCGGAGGCAGGAAGCCGTCAGATAAAATTCTTATGCAGCTTTTTGTTTATGCTATGATGTGGGCTGATTGTGAGGATAATCCTCAACGGATAAAATCAGATGAGAATTTTTTGAACAACAATTTACCTTTGGGCGTGAGCAATATTGACGTTACAATTTATCCGGTGCGTAAAATTAAGAGTCAGGGACTTGTAACACTAAGAGTTACAATGAATAATATAATTGCTTTCAAGAGGAGATTATCCAAACTTTTGGATGAGATTAAAAGCAACGGGGAGGGCAATGAGAAATTTAGGATGTGTAAAGATGTGTCCCCGTGTGAGTTCTGTGATTTTGCAGCCACTTGCAACAGGGGCTCAGAGGTAAAAGATTAGCGATAAGGAAGTTGAATGAGAATAATATGAGGAGTTAAGCGGAAAAGAACATGGCCGAAAGCAAAAATAACATATTGATTTGCAGAGCATCTGCCGGTTCCGGCAAGACGTTTAAGCTGACAAGCGAGTATAAAAAACTTGTAATAGACGCTTTTGCAAATAAAAATGACAGTGACGCTTATAAGCATATTCTTGCCGTAACTTTCACAAATAAGGCCACCGATGAGATGAAGGGGAGGATACTTCAGACTCTGTATGAAGTGTCAAAGAGCGGAACAGATACTGAAAAGGAGATTGCTCAAGATGCCTTAAAGAGAATTGTGCATGACTATACCATGTTTAGAGTCAGTACAATAGATAGTTTTTTCCAGGGCATATTAAAAGCCTTTGCTCTTGAACTAAGGACCCGCTCGGCCTATGAAACCAGCTTGGATGATAACGGCGCCATAGATGCTGCCGTGGAGAATTTATATGTTAATCTGGATAAAGATCCGCAGTTGCTTGGTCTGCTCTCCCGCATCTCCCTGTCCAGGGTTGATGAAGAGAAGTCATGGGATGCGCGCGGGGTCATAAAACAGCTTGCACGGGAAATTTTTAAGGAGAGCTATAAATCTTTTAAAGAGGGAGATTCTGCCGGTTTTGACAGGCTTGCAGGGCATCTCAGGAAAGATTTTGTTGAAAAATTTGCAGAGGAAGTTGTAAAAATATACGAGGACGGCAGAGCAATAATGGCTAATGCAATTGCCAAATATTCAATCTCTTCTGATGATTTTGCCTTGAAAACACGTTCCCCGCTATACAAATTTTTTGCGGGAGATTCTATTTTATCTGTTTCCGGAAAGAGGGAAATGATTGGAGAACTGCCAAGTTCTCTGTTTAATTTTGCGAGTGATTTTAATTCATGGCCGAATAAGAAAATTTCCGAAGAACATCTCTCTGTTCTTAAGAGTTTATATGCAGGGGATAAACTGGGAGCCTTATGTAATAATCTTAGTGACTGTTTATTAACACTGCAACATAAATACGCAGACGGATATGCGTATTATTCTACCGCAAAGCATATTCTTGCCAACATAGATATTATCTCTCTTTTTAAATATATCAAGAAAGAGGTTGATGCTTACTGTCAAAAGGAACAAATTGCCCTTCTTAGCGAGGCTCCCGATTTGCTGCATGATTTAATTGACGGAAGCGATGCGCCTTTTGTGTATGAAAAAATCGGGACAAAGATTGATAGTTTTTTGTTGGATGAATTTCAGGATACTTCCGGGAGACAATGGGAAAATTTTAAACCGCTGCTTATAAATAGTTCTTCTGAAGGATTTGAGAATCTGGTTGTTGGAGATGTAAAACAAAGTATCTACAGGTGGAGAGGCGGAGACTGGAATATTTTAAAATCTAACCTCGGAGATGATTTTAAGGATAAGATTGATGACAGCCGGCCGTTAAAAAGCAATTACAGAAGTCTTGGAAAGATTGTTGAATTCAACAATGAATTTTTTAAATCCGGTGCGGATGTGGGACAGGACGCTGAATCTGCACAGGTTGCCGGGACAGAGAGGAGAACTGCGATGACTCCTTTAATGGCTGCAAGAGAATATATAGTTGGTCAGATGAACTGCGGTGAAGATAAAGTTTCACTTAAGACGGCTGATAAACTGATTGAGATATATTCCGATTCACAGCAGGAAATGCCTGAAATCAAAGAAGATGCATCTGTCGGGAATAAGGAGAAATTTGAGAAAAAAAGAAAAATTCTTGAGGAGAAAAAAGATAAAGGGCTGGTTGAGGTGATTGATTTTATTTCTCCGTCAAAAAATGCGGCAATGAAATTTGATGATTTCGTACTGCCGGATATGCTGGAAAAAATTAAAATACTGACGGATAAGAGCGGAGTTTATCGTTATGAAAATAAGGATATTGCCGTGCTTGTTACTTCAAATGTCAGAGGGGCTCAGACGGCAGGTTTTCTTTTGGACCACGGCGTTAATGTCATCTCCGGAGATTCTCTTTTCATTTGCAACTGCCGGGCCGTGAAGATTTTGGTAAATGTTCTCAGAAAAGTTAATGATGCTTCCGACAAGAACCTTGAGGCTGACCAAAAACTCTTTGGAGATATGCCCGATATTTTTGAGAAATTCAGCGCTAAAATTGAAGAAAATCCGGCGATGAAGGATTTGTCACTTTATGAAATTTGTCAGGAAATTTTGGGGTGTTTTACGCCGGAATTGCTAAAGGACGTCTCATTCATTCAAGCCTTTATGGATAAGGTGCTTGATTACTCTGTTAATCAGGGGGCAAACATTGGTGCATTTATAAAGTGGTGGGATGATAACGGGGGGACTTTTTCCATACCTGAGCCGCCGGATAAAAACGCTGTCCGCATAATGACTATGCACAAGGCTAAAGGTCTGGCATTCAAAGTGGTATTTATTCCATTCCTAAGGGACAAGTTGATTTCATACAATTCAACGGGACCGTTTGGACACTCGTCAAGAATCTGGTGTGCAACTGATGATGCAAAAATCGGATACTCCGGACCGCTTCTGCTGGATTTTGATCACAATTTATATTCAACAATTTTCCGCAGAGAATTTGAGAGAGAATGTGTTGATTCGGCTATAGATTCTGTTAATCTTGCGTACGTCTCATTTACAAGAGCTAAAGAGAAGCTGTACATATATGCCCATAATAAAGAGGGCTCAAATAAAGGCAACAGTGTCTCTACTGTTTCCGGCATGCTCGAACTTTTTTGTGAGTCCGCCGCGAATGCCGGTTCATCAGTTGAGTCGGAGCCCGCTCGCTTAAGGTCGCTTCGCTCCATGCGCTCGCTGGACTCGACTGCAAATGATGATGTTGCGGGCGAGGTTCATGATGGGTTAAATCCGTGCAATTGCGTGACATATACTTTTGGCAATCTGCTTGAGCCGGCACAAATATTTCAGACTGAATCATCTGATGATTCAATTGCAGTAGGAGAGGATTTGAATGTTTCTGAATATACTGTAAATGAGAGTGTTAAGGGCGAATTGAAAAATGAGTTTTACGGAGAAGGAGACGATATGCGTCACCGCGGAATTGTGTTGCACCGATTGTACTCGTTTATTGATGCGTCCGCAGAATTATCTAATGCCGGCTCATCATTAGACAGGCAGATAGAGGCTGCGGTTGATAAAATTATTGCAGAAGGAACCGCTCCAGTAATAGCGGACAGTAAAGAAAAAATTGTCAAATTGATAAAATCACAGATAGAGTCTGTTTCTTCGTATGGCTGGTTTAGCGGTGATTATCAGCCGCTTAATGAAACGGGCATTTTGATTGACGGCAGCGTGTACCGTCCGGACCGAGTCCTTATAAAAAGAAATAACGGGGGTGCGACCGGAAGTTCAGGCGGCAGCATTGCAAATACAGTCGTCATTGATTACAAATTCGGGGAATATGAACCGGAATCCCGCAGCCATTCCGGCTATCAAAATCAGGTCCGCAATTATATGAACCTTCTTTTCAGAATGGGTTATAAACCAATTGGTTATTTGTGGTACGTCACCGCCGGAAAAGTCGAGGAGATAAGATAACACCGGAAAGTCGTCGCTAATACCGCTTTGGCTCAACGTGGATGCTGGTCTGGGTCTGCGGTCCAAATTTCTCGCGCAGCAAATCCTCTATCTTTGAGGCGATTTCATCGTGCGCCTTTATGACCGTCATGTTGGGATCTACCTTAATGTGAACGTCAATGATGTAGCCGTTTCCGCTCTTACGGGTCTTCATATTGTGCATTCCATCAACGCCTTCCACTGATTTGACGATTGACGCGATTTCCTCCTCAACGGAATCTGAGAGTGATGCGTCTGTAAGTTCTTCAACTGCAGGGCGCAGCAGCTTTATAGCAACGCCAATGATAAAGACACTGACAATTATAGATGCAATCGGGTCCAGAATTCTCCATTGAGCACCCAAAAAGATTGCACCGGAAATTCCTATTAAAGTCCCGACAGAAGAGAAAGCATCTGAACGGTGATGCCATCCGTTTGCTATAACTGCCTGACTGTTAATTTTTTCTCCAACCGCTCTGGTTTTGCGGAACAGCCACTCTTTTGAGATTATGGAAACTGCAGCTGCAATCAGTGCTATATAGCCCGGCTTATCAATCACATTGCCCATAAGTGATGCAATGATTTTTTTTGCACCGGAAATCATCAGCAAAATTGCCACTGCAAAAAGCGCAACGCTAATAATGAATGTTGCAAAAGTTTCAAATTTGCCGTGTCCGTAATCGTGAGTCTGGTCTGTATTTTTTGATGAAATTTTCATAAATACAAGCACTATCACATCCGTGATGAAGTCTGATAATGAATGTATACCGTCTGCCAGCATAGCACCGCTTCTGCCAAAAATACCCGCCAAAATCTTTCCGACAGAAAGCAACATATTCACCCAGAACCCAAGCCATGTTACTTTGCTGGCCTCCGTATTTCTTTCTATCCTAAGCTTTTCAGCCTCCTTGTTCAGAATATTTTTGTCTTTTGTCATAATCAAACGTAAAAAAACACTTAATCAATTGCCTTTAAACAGATTTATGCAATCATCTTATTATCCTGTCATTTGCACACTCAAAGTTATGTAAAGTTATCAATTAATTTTATGCAAAATAAACAAATCGTAAGTTTTGATCAATTGACTTGCTTTGTTTTTATGCCGCAATATTTTTGCGCTTGAAAAACACGCGGTTCCGGCCCCGAAAAATCGGCAAAAAAAGATTGAGACAGGTAAGAGAGCGTGAAATAAAAACAGGGGAGAGATATGAAGATTGGTTTAGCGTTGGCGGCTACAATATTAATGGTGCTGTCGGGAGGAGAAATAAAAGGGCAGAACTATTCCGTCTCCACAAATTTTGCCGGGTGGATGGAGATGGGCACTTTGAATGCGGAGGCGGGAATGCCGGTTGCAAAAAATTGGAGCGTCTATGTGCAGGGAGAGTACAATCCTTTCCATTATGATATGTGGGGCAGACGCAGGCAATATAAGCACATAAAATTTTCTACCGGCACAAAATACTGGCCATGGTTTGTGAATAGCGGCTGGTTTATAAGTGGTTATGTAAATTGGATAAAATACAGTTTTGGCGGAGTGTTTGACAAAAAGTCCTATGAGGGGAGTGCAGTTGGCGCTACATTTGGCGGAGGGTATGCGCTAATGTTAAGCAAGAATTTGAATTTGGAGATGGGACTTGGCGCATTTGCGGGGGTGACAAATTATACACGTTTTTCGTGCATAAAGTGCGGCAAGATTGAGGTAAAAAAGAAGAGAGTTATAGTTACCCCCGATAATGCGCTTATTCAATTGACGATGTTGTTTTAAACATTTAAGGGATATTATCATTTTAGGGGAGCATCATGTGCAGGAGATTTAGAAACGTGCCGTCGTCGGCGTTAACATTTATGGAAAAGATTATTGGCGCCGTGCTGATTTATCTTTTGGCCATTATTGTAATTACTTGGATTGTATGTGGTTGTAGCGGAGTGCGGCGCAAAATAGAGAAGATTGCAAAATCTAATGTAAATGCCGGCGTTGTAAACTTTGCAAAATCGCATCCGGAATTAAAAGGTGGTTCACAATCCTATATGCATTCATATTCATCTCCGGCAATTGATACTCTTGGTGAAGGTGAACCTTTGATAATGAATGCGATAAAAGAAGAAGCCACCGGAGATTTGATGGTGTCAGATAACCTCAAGCCCATAGTTGTTCAGGCGCGCTTTAGCCATGTAGCGGAGAGACAGGGGCTTATAAACATCTCGTTTTTCATAATTATTCCAAAAGAACTCCGGGACCCTGCATGGCAAGTGCGCTTTTTCCCAAAATTTTTCTGGGGTTCCGATTCATTAATGTTGGATAAAATCTATATCACCGGTAAAGACTATCGCGATGCGCAACTTAAAGGTTATGAGAGATATAACAAATTTTTGAATTCCATTATTCCCGATAGTGCCGATTTTGTAGGAGCATTTACAAGGGAGGTATTGTTGAGACGGTTTGTTGAGAGAAATTTGAAATATATGGGAAATGATAATTCCGGCAAGTCCGGACGCATAGGCGGAACGGTGAGTAAAAATTTTGATTCACGGAGTGTTACGGAGGATGATGCAATTGAATATTACACAAAGTATTGGCTTGTTAATTCAAATAATAAAAAGAAGTCAAGATTGGGAGATGTATTTAAAAAATATGTGAAAGACCCGCTGGATAAAGAGGGTGTCAGGCTTGATACCGTGGTGCTTGATGCTAATGGGGATGTGGAGTTTAGGTATGTGCAAACACTTAAGGCTAAGAAAGATATGCGGAAAGTTAAACTTGCTTTTACCGGAGGAATTTATTTATCGGGGAGAGAATTATATAAAATGCCGTCCGGGGATTCTTTGACTTTTTATATAAGCTCAATCGCTCAATTTACCGATAAAACGCCGCTCTATAAGAAGAAAATTATTGAACGCAGGGCCTATGTTAATACTATGGCTTTCATAGATTTCAAAGCGGGAAAGTGGAATATAGATGACTCGCTTTATAATAATGCGGAAGAGATTAAAAGGATAAAAGGAAACTTTGATACCCTTCTTGCAAATAATGATTATGTGATTGATTCTATTGTAGTTACAGCTTCTTGCTCTCCGGAAGGCAGTTACAGTTCAAATGCCGCACTTGCAGAAAAAAGAGCTGAGTCCGTTAAGAAATTTTTTAACTCTTATGCGGGCAAGCGGAAGGAAGGCGGGCAAATAATTTTTATATCCAGGTATATATCAGAGGATTGGAACGCATTAGAAAAATTAATCACGGCAGATTATTCATTGAGAGAGAGATCTTTTTTGTTGGAGTGTTTTAAAATAAATGATTTGGACAAGAGGGAGAAGACTTTAGCTAAAACTCAAGATTACAGATATTTGCGTGAATGTTTTTATCCGCTGCTAAGAAGAATAAATTTCAATTTTACACTGCATAGAAGGGGGATGATTAAAGATACAGTACACACCACTGAAGTTGATAGTGTGTATTCTCTCGGAGTAAAAATGTTAGAGGAAAGAGACTATAAAAAGGCAATAGAAATATTGCGTCCTTATAGAACAATTAATACGGCAATTGCCTATATGTGCTTGAACTACAATCATTCTGCCATGGACATTCTGGAGAGATTAAATCCAACTGCGACAAGAAATTATATGATGGCCGTGTTATACGGAAGGTTGGGTGAGGAGAAAAAAGCGTTGAAACTTTTTTTGAGTTCCGTGGATCTGGACCAACAGATGAAGTACAGAGGAAACTTGGATCCCGAAATTTCTTCACTGATTTTGAAATATGCTCTTTTTAAGAGTCAGGATTAAATACAAATACTAATGCTAATGTAAATATCAGAAATACAATATATTAACAAAATAACTATTAAATTATTATGAGAAAATTATGGGTTGTCGTTATGGTCCTTGCGGTTATGGCGGGATGCAGCAAGAATGAGATTGAGATTGAAGCGGGCAATGAGGATGAGTGCGCTTTAACGGTTGACATTGCACCTTCTCCTGGAACTCCGGCCGGAATTGTTAGCGGAGGTGTTGGCGGTTCTACAAAGGCAATAGGCGCAGGGCACGGAGTTCAGGATGATGATAATAAAATCCAAACGTTGGAAATATTTGTTTTTAAGAATGTTAGCGGAGCAACTGACGACGGGGTTCTTGAGGTTTATAAAAAATTTTCGGGCACCCCTTTAACAACACTGACAGGGTTGCAGTTAACGGCAAAAACGGGTCCTAAAATCATTGTTGCAATTGCAAATTCGCACGCAGCCAACTGGGCGGGAATTGATACATATTCTGAATTTCAGACAATTACATCATCCCTTAAGGCAGAAAATCTTACAACATTTGTAATGACGGGTTCAGCGACAGCAACGCTCGCCGCAACTGCATCTGTAAGCATTCCAATCTCCAGACTGGTTGGAAGAGTAATATTGAGCAGCATCAAAACAAATTTTACAGGAACACCTTACGAAGGGAGCACATTGTCAGATGTGAAAATCTATCTCACCAATGTCAGCGGTAGTAAATTGTTCTATAACGGTGGAGAACCGTCATCTGCCTTGATTTTAAATACAAAACATTATATATCAACAGATTGCAACGGATGCGCAATGAGCGGAATGCTATATGATGATGTTGCCGGAACTATTGGTGAAGTTGCAGTTACAACTGCGCATTATTTCTATTGTTATGAAAATATGCTTGCAACTGAGACAACGTCTGAAAGATTTACAAGAATGGTGATTCAGGCAACACTGGCGGGAAAAGTTTACTATTACCCGGTTGATATCAACAGGGAAGGATATGGATGGGTCAGCGCGAGCGGGCATGTTGGAGTAAAGAGAAATACATCTTATGCAGTCAACGTTGCCATTAGCGGTCCAGGTTCTACAAACCCGGACGAACCAATTACAAGAGGAACGCTAACCGCAGATATTACGGTCAGCAACTGGGCAACCGTGCCCGATTCCTCTGTGAATTTTTAGTGTCTAAAAGCTGAATATTATTTAAAATGAAGACTATACATTGCTTTTGTCATATTGTTGCCGTTGTTGCTGCCGTGTTTTTAATTACGGCGGCAGCCGGCTGCAATACTATTATGGAGAGCAGAGAAGAGTGCCCTTGTGAACTCACGATAGATTTTGGCAAGATAGACGGCAATGTGAGAAATGTTCTATTATGGCTATTTGATTCTGAAGGGAATTTGCTGTACAAAGATACTGTGGAAAGGAAGAACTTTAAAGTACCGGATGTACTGAGTGTTAAGAAAGGGAATATATATTGCTATGCATGGTGTAATTTGAGCGATGCGTCCGTTTGTACGGAACGCTTTTCTCCATCCACTATAATAGAAAAGGCCGACGCCTTAAGTGCCGATTCACTTTTCTTTTTTAAGTACGAGGGGGCTGTCAGAGGGGAATCTGTGATTTTGCAAGTTCTTCCAAATAAGGAGTTTGCAACTGTTAATGTAAGATTTAAGGGCGTTGAAGAGGGAGACGTCGCGGGGACTGAACTTGTATCTCCTTCCGGCGGTTTTTTTGTTAACGGAAAGTGCCTGGAAAAATTATCTGTCATCAGCGTAAATACTGCACAATCACAACATCAGGTAAGTACGTCAAACTGCATAAGTAGTTTGAATGGCGATGGTAAATATTTATCATTTAGAATGTTGAGGCAAAGCGGTTTGAACGGAATATATATGAATATATACTCTCTGTCGGGAGAAAAAGAAATGAGCAGAAGAGATATTGGAACTTTTGAACTGGGCAAATATCTTAAAGATTTAGATTACGATATGGAGGCAATCGGTCTAAAAGATATTGATATACTGATAGACATGAGCTCTCTGTTAGCAACGGTACAGGTTGATGACTGGATAATTACGGTGCCTGTAACAATTGATTTTTAAAAATTGAACTATGAAAAATAAATTATATAATGTTTCTATCGCAATTGTTCTTGCAATTGCGATTGGTCTGGCATTGATAGCTGCGGCAGTTTCCGGATGTGCAAAAGAATCAGATAATGAGTCTATCAAAAGGACAGCTGACAATAATGCGGTTGTAAATGTTTCATTTTTTCTTCCGCAGGCATCATGGACTAAAGTGCTTGGCGTAAGTCCGGCTCAGGTATCAAATGTGAATGTATATGTTTGTAATGCTCAAGGACAAGTAGTTAAGAGTAAATATCTTATAAGAACTCTTTCTCTGCTTGTCCCGATTCAGAAAGGTGCCTCCTATAACATCTATGCAATTGCAAATGCCGGCAAAGAGATGATTTTAAAAGATACGTCTGAAATATTGAACAGCACTTTCAACGTATCGTCGGCTTCCGCACTTGCAGATGCTTCAGGCGGTGTTATCATGTCAGGAAAAGCAGGCCCGATTGTCTTGTCCGACGGTATTTTTGTTCCCATTACTTTAACAAGAGGAATAGCAAAAGTTATTCTTAAAGGAGATAAGAGTTCTTTAAACTCCGGTGTCACAATTGGTATTAGCAGCGCAACACTTAAAAACGTTCCAAAAAGCGTGAAACTTTTTAAGGCAAGCAAAGCTACTTCTGCTTCTGAGGTGATGGAGGGTGATGTGATTTCCGGCAGTGACCTTGCAAATTTTTTCTCCGGCGGGATAACTTTTTATATGTTTGAAAATATGCAGGGTACGCTGTTGCCTTCAAATACGGACCAAACTCAAAAAGTGTGGCCGAACGGAAATGCGTACTCATACATTTGCAGTTATATCCAGCTTAATGCGAGTTATGCATCTTCAAAACATTCCGGTACTCTGCTTTATAGATTCTATCTTGGAAAAGATATGACCACAAATTTTGATGTTGAAAGAAATACGCAACATACAATTACCGTTTTCTTTGCCGGAGAAGGTTCCGTTGATGATAATACATGGAGAGTTGATACAGAATTGCTTACAGACTTGGTAACATCTGTCTCTCTGTCTCCGTCAAAACTTGAATTCGCGGGTTTTGGGGAAACTCTAAAGCTCACTGCATCTATTATGCCTCTTACGGCTTCCGACAGGTCCTTGATATGGAGCTCATCAAATATTTCAATAGCAACTGTTGATCAAAATGGTAATGTAACTTCCCGGGGAATAGGCAATTGTACAATAACTGCTACCAGTTGTGACGGTGGAAATATAAGCGCGTCTGCATCCGTGTCAGTTGTGGCCGGTGAGATTTCATTTCCTTCCGGATCCGGAAGCATGTATGACGGGGAGACTTCAAATATTACCTGGGCGAAAATAACTCCTGCTACCGCAGTGCCGACTGTTACAAGCAGCAATACATCAGTGGTTTCCGTGGTTTCATCGGCATCCGGCGGTGTGACGGTAAAAGCGCTAAAGCCCGGGACTGCGGTACTGACAGCAAAGCTGGGAACTGCAGCTTCTTCCTATACAATTAATGTGGAAGAGTTAAAGGTTGTATTTACAACATCTTCAACTTCAAATGTTTACTTAGGCTTTAATACTGCGGTAGGGTATAGTATTTCACCGCCGAGAGCCGGCGGACTTAAGCTAAAATGGGAATATGCGGATCAAACTCGCGACGGGTCTTTTTTTGTTTTTTCTAATACAACCTCGGGATGCACGGTGCGCGGTACTGCGGAGTCAACTCCCTCTGTGCCAACTCATACTATTAAAGTGAGTTTTGCGGATATTCCAAATAAAAACTTTACAAAGAGCATTAAGGTTTTGCCGGCAATTAAAATTACAGAGAGCAATATAAATTTGCTTGCCAATGCTTTTGTCACAAAGGCAACGGGACACACATATTCTGATATCGCTTATGAGCATTATATTCAGTATCAAACTGATTCAAGGGCTGCAATTACTTGGAACACAAGTCATCCTGTTCTGCTGCCCGTTACCTCTTCCGGTAAATTGTACACTGATGCTTCAACTTATGCTAACGGAATTTATACTGTTTATGCGAGTGTTACGGACGATGTCGGAACGGTTCACCGGGCAACGGCCCTGTGCACTGTTTGGGAGGAGATAAATGTTCTTGGGATAAGTGAATATTCTCAAGAGGGGGAGGAAGACGGATACCCGTATTTTACTATCAGTAAAACAATAGATACTAAATCACCTCAAGACGGTAAACTGATTAAATGTATTGGTGACAATTGTATTTCATCGCCTGATTTTCAAACAATGACGCTGACTCATATTCAAGGAGCTGTCGGTGATCCTTATCATGAAATTGATTATACTATTTTTACATTTGATAATCCCTTTGATTCCAAAAGTACTATTCTGGGTTATAAATATAGATATTACATAAGCGATATCTCCTGGATACAGTAAGACAGTCCGTTGATGAACCGGCTTCTTTTGTGATGATATTCAGAATAATGATTTTGGATTTTTACAAGGTTTGCCCCAAAACGACATTTATGTGATTTTAAATCTCTCTTTGTTTTTGTCCAGTTCTTTATAAATGCCGCTCTTAAAAGTGACAATTTTCTTCTCTTTGCACAAACGTGTTTCTCCTTTCTCATTGCAGTTTATTGCGTTTATAATTGCTTTTGCCCCTTTTGCCGGGCTCTTTGTGAAAGGACGAAACAGCTTGTCAGCCAGCGAGTCATACCACTTGTGCATTGTTATCATTTTAGTGTTGACTGCGCCCGGATCTGCTGCGATTGCTCTTATCTTGGAATGTTGTTTAAGCATCTTGCGGTTTAAAGCAATTGTAAACAATGCAAGGCAAAGCTTGGACCTGCCATAGTTTTTTAAACTGTTGAATTTTCTATCATCTCCATCCAGCGGCCACCAGTTAATTGTTACTGAAACCGTGTTTATTATTTTTCCGCTCTCTTCATTCATATACGGCAGAAGGGATGTGGTTATTCTTCTGGGAGCAAGGTAGTTAACTTGAAACGTTGTCTCTTGCAAATCTTTTGTAAGCTTCATCTTTGGTACAATGACGCCTGCATTATTTATAAGCAAGTCTATTGAAGTATTCTCCCGCTCTTTTTTCTCCAGAATCGTAACGATGTGTTTGACGGCATTATCTATGCTTGCAAAATCTTCAAGGTCTGCCGGCACTATGTGAAAATTTGGTGCCGAATCTATATTTTTATTCCGACAGATTTTGGCGCATTCTTCTTTAAGCGCTTCTGCTTTTTTAATATTGCGGCAAAATGCATATACTTCATATCCTTTGGTAACCAGCCATTTGCAAACTTCGGTTCCTATACCTCCCGTTGCGCCTGTGATTACCGCCACGTGCCGGGAAGGTTTGTTGTTTTGTATTTTATGATTGCCTTCCATTTTAGTATTCAACTTTTTATCAGCGATTGTATCGCGTCTTTGTAACTCTCTCCTATTGGAATAGTTAAGCCTTCCCCGATTTCCGTTTTCTTTAACACTATTTTCCCTTTTCCAAATGATTGAATGTAATTAAGCCCGACAATAAAGGAACGGTGAACCCGCATGAATTTAAGACTTGGAAGCTTGTCATCAACTTCCTTCATTCCCATCAAAGTAAGGACAGGATACTTCTCCTGTTTTGTGTAAATCTTAATGTAATCTTTAAGCCCTTCTATGTAGACAATGTCTGCAAGGTTGATTTTAATCACCTTGTATTCACTCTTAATAAACAGAAAATCAGTTTGTTCTTGTGCCGCTGCCGCCGGAGCCAAAAGCGCATTGATGATTTTATGCGCTTTTTCCGCCGCATCCAAAAACTCCTTGTATGATATGGGTTTTAGCAAATAGCCGACGGCGTTAACTTTATATCCCCTTACCGCATACTGCTCAAAGGCCGTAGTAAAAATTATTAGTGGTAAAGTCAGCTTTTGAGGATCATTATTTTGCTCTCTGATTATTTTGCTAAGTTCCAGCCCATTAAGTTCAGGCATTTGAACATCAAGAAAAATCAAGTCTGTGTTGCCTTTTTTAATCTCGGCCAACGCACCAATAGCATTTGTAAAAGCTCCCGACAGTTTTAAAAAATCTGTCTTTTTAATATAGCTCTTAAGCAGTTCAACTGCAAGGGGCTCATCATCTACAACAGCACACTTTACCTGATACATAATTCTGTTAATGAATGATTTGAATTGGTTGCACAAATGTAACTAAAAAACAGGCATTTTCCCATTGCTGCACAGTTAAAATGACCGATTGTCTAATTCAAGAACGGAGCGGTACATTTTTCCCTTACCCTCCACGTCAACTATTCCTTTGTTCCATGTGTAATGGTCTTTATAAAGCAAATCCAGTCTTATCTGTACTTGTTTTAATCCAACGCCTGAGCCGCTCTTATCACTTCCATCTTTAGGGTAATATGAGTTCTCTATCAGACAGGACAATTTGTGTTTCATATCAGAAACCATCTCTGTAATATTGATGAATATGTAACTCTCTTCAGTAGGAGAAACCCCATGCTTAAAAGAATTCTCTACAAGTGAGATTAATAAAAGCGGTGCAATTTTTAATTTGCTATTAGCTTGAATGTCAGTATTAAAAATAACCTTGCAGTTGCTTGCCAGTCTGATTTTCATTAGTTCTATGTAGTTCTTTAAAAATTCTATTTCACTCTGAACCGGCACAAATTGCTCCTGATTTTCATATAGGACATGGCGCAACAACTTGCTCAGCTGGTGTACCGCCTCCTGCGCTTTATCTTGGTCTATTGCAATCAGAGCGTAAATATTATTAAGAGTGTTTAGCATGAAGTGTGGATTTAGCTGATTTTTAAGGTTGTCCAGCTCCGCCTTTGCCTTTTCCTCTTCCGCCTCCTGCAAAGATTTTTCCGTGCGGTCATACCTTTGTGTAAGTTTAATTGTACACGCAAGTCCAATTATAAATAGCAAGGACATCACATCTCTAATCCAGAACATTTTTTCCGGTCTTCTGTGATGCATCCTGCTCTTTGGATCCTGCAAATAATCCATTGGGGGCTGCGGCCTAAACTCTTGCCTTCCATCCGGAGTCTGCATTTTTTGATTTATAATCATCTCCGTATTAGGATTTTTCTGCCCCGGCCCTTTAATGTATTTTTTATTCCATTTTGCAATTCCAAGGCTTAAAACGACAACCAGCAGGATGTTTAGCAGAATAAAAGACATTGTCTTTTTTCTGAATAAAACTTTTGGAATTAGCCACAGCGAGTTTACGTAAAATGCTATTACAAAAGAGACGGGTATGCTTGAATGTTTAAGGTATTCCGTAAGGCTAAATGTTACAGCAGAATTTCTCTCCACAAAAAGCAAAGGGAAAGCAAACACTATAAGCCATGCAAGTACCTGGATGAGAACAGATATCCATTTTCTTTTTTTATGTTCCGGAATGATTGTCACTGTATCAGAATTTATCATAGCACAAATATATTTCAAAATTATTCATATCTGATGGCTTCTATTGGGTCTAGGTTTGCGGCTTTCTTTGCGGGATACCAACCAAAGAAGACCCCCGTGATTGTACATACTGCAAAACTAAGAATAACACTAATAGGCTGAATAGCAATAGGCCAATTTGCAAAGATTTTAACCGCGTATGACGAGCATACGCCAACCAGCACGCCAATTATGCCGCCTGTTATGCTTATCATGATTGCCTCAATTAAGAATTGAGTTAGAATATCTACGCCTCTTGCTCCAACGCTCATCCTAAGCCCTATCTCTTTAGTACGTTCCGTTACGCTTACAAACATAATGTTCATAATTCCAATACCGCCAACTACAAGTGAAATTCCTGCTACGCAAGCTAATAGAATGGTCATTAAATTAGTTGTTGATGTCATCATGGAGCTCAGCTCCTCCTGGCTTCTTACGGTAAAATCATCATCTTGGTTTGCCTGAATTTTGTGGTCATCTCTCAAGATATTTTTCACCTCAGCAATAGCAGGGTCAGTAAGGTCCTCTGATACAGCCGATGCAAATATCATCTGAAGGTATGTGACTGAAAGCATTCTCTTCATTACTGTAGTGTAAGGGGAGAGAACAACATCATCCTGATCTTGCCCCATTGAGTTGTATCCTTTTGATTTTAAGATACCTATAACAGTCATTGGAATGTTGCCGAACCTTATAACTTTTCCTATCGGATCCTCTCCGTTTGTAAATAGATTGTCTATGACGGTCTTGCCAATTATGCAAACTTTTGCACTTGTCTTAATATCCGTGTCATCAAACATCTCTCCGTCCTGTACTTCCAACTGTCTGATTGAAAGATAATCTTGTGATACTCCGCTTACTGTTGTGTGGTAGTTGTTGCCTCCAAAAATTGCTTGGCAGCTGGAAGACACATTAGGGCTAATTGCAGAAAGGTACTCGCTTTCATCCTTTAGATTTTCATAATCTGCAAGTTTAAGAGTCTGCATAGAAGAGGCCTCTTGTCTTACACCGCCCTTTACGTCTGTCCCCGGCATAATCATAATCATGTTGCTGCCCATCTTTGAGATTTGGCTCTGGATGCTCTTTTTGGAACCCTGTCCTAT
>JAQWEK010000060.1 GCA_028704975.1 Bacteroidales bacterium
TGGACTTTGATTTTACATTTCCAAAAGGTATCAGCTTTTCTATATCCGGAGAACATTATTACAATGGCGGAATCTCATCGGGCAGCAAAAACATGTTCTTTGCAGATACATACCTATCTATAAAAAAAGGAAAATTTGAGTACATGATTAACTGCCGCAACTTGCTGAATACTAAAAATTTCAGAAGAAGAGTCTTTACGGGTATCACAGACTATGAATATGACTACAGACTCCGTCCGCTCTCCGTACTCTTTACCGTGAGATTTTCATTGAGGTAAAAGGGGTGGGATACCTCGTCTTCTTTATTTTTTGAGAGGAAGGTTTTCAAATGAGAACGGAAGCAGGTCACGGATTGAACTGATGACCTCAATCTGATTAGCGCTGCCAAGTATAACTTTGATAGGCTTTTTGCCCCTTTTTTCCGCATCCAGCATCACCTGAATGCAGGCACCGCAAGGCCTTGTAGGCTCGGCAGTTAGGGTGCCGATGTGTTTGGCCGCAATAGCAATTTCCGTAATAAAACTGTCGGGATACTTAGAAAAAGCATAGAAAATAACAGAACGTTCAGCGCAAAGGCCTGAAGGGAACGCCTCATTTTCCTGATTGGAAGCGGCCAGTATTTCACCATTGTCCATCCGCACCGCAGCGCCAACGTTAAATTGTGAATAGGGGGAATGCGCAACATCCGCAATTTTAATAGCTCTGTTAAGAAGCTCATTGTCAGCGTAGTCTAGCTCTTTTGCCGATTCAAGCACCTGATATTCAATTGTTATTTTTTTCTTCATATCATCACAAATTTAGTAATTTTGGACCATATTGGTTTGAAGAATGAAAATTAGACTACAATACATACATTTAAGACCTCTTTATTTACTGGCTTTTATCCTTTTTTTAATCCCGACAGCTCTTTTTTCACAAGAGGATGTGATTTTAAAGAACATAGGTGTGACAACAAAAGTTCAAGACAGGATAGACTATATCAACAAGTATAAAGATATGGCAATCAGCCAAATGAAGAAATACAAAATTCCGGCAAGCATAACTCTTGCGCAAGGCTGCCTGGAGAGCAACAACGGGAAATCTACTCTTGCCACCATTGGCAACAATCATTTTGGAATTAAGTGTCATGATGATTGGAAAGGGGATACGATGCTGCATGATGATGATGCTCCGCAAGAGTGTTTCAGAAAATATGCAGACGCATCTGAATCCTTTGAGGACCACTCAAAATATTTGTGCAGCAAGAGACGTTATGCCTCTCTGTTTTCCCTGGACATAAAAGATTACACCGGCTGGGCAAAAGGGTTAAAGGCATGCGGCTACGCAACCAATCCGAGCTATGCAAACGAGTTGATTCAGATAATTGAGGATTATGATTTGACCCGTTTTGACAGCGGCAATTCAGATGAAATCACAGTTGCAGACATGACCCAGGAGGAAATGCAAAGCGCTGAAACAGAGCAGACTCAAGAGGGAATATTAAAAGATGCAGTTCCAATGCAGGTGAGTCCGCTGTACAGTTTTTCCATGGACCGTCAGATATATTCAGACAACGGAAGACCGTATGTTGTTTCTACAGAGGGAGATACGTATGAGGGGATAGCAAAGGAGTATCATCTGTTTAATAGAGAGATATATTCGTACAACAATGCGGACAAGGATGCTAAGCTAAATGCCGGTACGCTTGTTTACCTGGATAAGATGAGAAGCAAATATAAAAAAGAGGATAAATAAAGGCTGTACTTTAAAAATTTATAGTTAAACAAAAATCTGTCGGGAGGATTATAAAGTTAATATGACAAGAAAAAAACATAAGATTGGAAATGGTACAATGTTAGTGTTAATCGCATTGTTTTGTGTTGCTGTTGTTTTTGTAACTCTCAGTTTCCCAAAATATTACAATAGATACAAGAAAAATGTAAAAACAGAGGGAGTACTCTATATACGTACAGGTTCTAATTATAGTATGCTTCTGGATTCACTGGAACCAAAACTCAAAAATTTGGGGTCATTTGTGAAGGTGGCAAATAAAGAGGGATTGTATGGACATATAAAGCCGGGGCGTTATGTGCTAAAGACCACAACCACTAACATTCAGCTGATTAGAGCAATCAAACACGGATATCAGGATGCTCTTACCGTTACAATTGCAGGCACAATTCGCAGCAAAGAGAAATTGGCCGCAATCCTTGGACGTAAGATGGAATCTGATTCACTGGCATTTATAACAGAGTTCAATGACTCAACCGTGCTTGCATCTTTAGGCTTGAATAAAGATAACTTCTTAACTCTTTTTATTCCCGATAGTTATGATATGTATTGGACTGTTACTCCTGCAGAGTTCATAGCAAAGATGAAGGCAGAGTATGATAAGTTTTGGACTCCAGAGCGCATGGCAAAGGCACAGGCTATGGGACTTACAAAACCGGAGGTTTCCGTTGTGGCCTCAATTGTTTGTGATGAGAGTAATTATGTTCCTGAATATCCCAATATTGCAAGCGTTTATCTGAACAGATATCATAAAGGCGACAGACTTTGCGCAGACCCTACGGTCAAATTCGCGCTGCATGACCAGACCATTAAAAGGATACTATTCAGGCACTTGCAGGTAGATTCTCCTTATAACACATACAAACATACCGGCCTTCCCCCGGGACCAATCTTAATTCCAAGCAAGGCCGGCATAGATGGTGTGCTAAATGCTGCAAAGACTAACTATATGTACTTTTGTGCAAACCCAAAACTCAATGGAACACACCTGTTTGCAGTGACCGATGTTGAACACGCCGCTAATGCCCGCAAGTACCAGCATGTTCTGGATTCTCTTGAGCGTGCAAAACGCGCTGCGGCTGCTACAGCCGGGAACTAGCCTTATCACCGCCTGGTGGTATAGAATTATATTACTGAATATCAATTAGATACATGTGGAGGGGTATCAAAATTGCACCCCCATACTATATAATAACCTGGAAATAAGATATTTATATTAGACCACCGTCAGCAACTCAAATTACACCGCTCCCCAACATCTCAAGCTCCGCCGGTTCATACCATGCAGCAAACTGACCTGACGTTATGCTGCGCTGCGGTTTTTCAAAGATAATGAATAGCCCTTCGGCACGCTGATACAGAGTTGCTTTCTGCAGGGGCTGACGGTAACGGATGCGTACAAGATACTCCTCGGACTCTCCCTCTTTCATCGTCAAGTCCCTTCTAATCCAGTGAACATCAGAGTTTTTAATCATCAGGCCCTTTCTGTAAAGTCCCGGATGGTCACTTCCTTCTCCGACGTAAATTGTATTACTTTCTATGTCCGTGGCAATGATAAAGATTGAGCCCGGGTGCCCGCCAATATTTAATCCGTGTCTTTGACCTATTGTATAATACTGAACACCTATGTGTGTTCCGATGACTTTCCCGTCTGACTCTTTGTATTTAACAGGAGTTGAGAGCTTTATAAGCTCATCTGTTGTAATATTCCCGACAGATTCCGTGTTGTTTTCTGCTGAATTATCCGCACTGCTTTTTGTTGCCTTTGCAGCATCATTTGCTGCGTGTTCTGCATTCAGTGCAGCAATCCTGTTCTGATCAATTGCAGGAAAATCCTCTTTGAAAATCTCTATAACCTTACCCTCTTTTGGTTTTAGTTTTTGCTGCAAAAATACCGGCAAGTCAACTTTGCCTACAAAACAAATACCCTGAGAATCTTTCTTTTCCGCAGATGGAAGGTCTGCCTCTTTTGCAATCTTTCTCACCTCCGGCTTTGTTAATTCTCCGAGAGGGAAAACGGCTTTGGCTAGTTGCTCCTGCGATAGCTGACATAAGAAGTAGCTCTGGTCTTTGTTTTTGTCATCTCCGGCAAATATTCTGTATATCAAATCTTTATGGGATGCATATTGCTCCAGCCTGAAAGTAAAGTCAGTTTTTTCATTTGTAGCCGCACTGATGTTTAGTATAGACTTTTTACAGTAATGACCTGTCGCGACAAAATCACCTCCAAGACTTATTGCATATTTAAGGAAGGCGTCAAACTTTATTTTGCTGTTACATAGGATGTCCGGGTTTGGAGTGCGGCCTGCGGCATACTCTGCAAACATGTAGTCTGCAACCTGTTTCATATACTCGCCGCTTAAGTCTACAAAATGGAACGGAATGCCTATTTGCTTTGCAACCATCTCTGCAACAACACGTTCCTCTTCCCATTCACACTCCCCGTGCAGAGTGCCCGTTATGTCATGCCAGTTCTGCATATACAGAGCCTCTACGTCATATCCTTGTTTCTTAAGGAGATACGCCGCAACACTGGAGTCCACTCCGCCGCTTAAACCAACAATGATTTTCATACTAAACTGCCGTGATACCGATGATTCCTTGCAACCTCTTGATATTGATTATGAAACAAAAATGCTTGCCTCTAAATAAAAAAAGGGGCAAGCTACATATATCGCACCGCTACAACCTCATACCCTTGCTGCCTTCCGGCCCTGGGGGAGTTCTGAAGGAGCTGGTCGTATATGACTTGCCCCGGGGACAAAGATATCGCTTTTGTTTTAAAAAACAAAAGAATATATGCATGCGTTGCCTCTTCACCTGAGATTGGTTCCATTAGATTTTAACCTTTACGATTTTACCAATCAGTTTAGAATTATACGCAGCCTCTATGCGTATATAATTACCTGTATATCCTGACATTTTGCCGCCTTTCTCAGCCGATTCAAACAGAATTTCCTGCTCGGTTCCCGTGAAACGTTTTATGTAATCCATATGAAGTTTATCGGAGAGTTTTTCCAGGAGGGCAACGCGGTTAGTTTTGACTATTTCCGGAACCTGATCTGGCATAGAATCGGCTATGGTGCCGGTCCGTCGCGAGTAGGGGAAAATGTGCAAAAATGCCGGCTTTATTTCTTCTGACAGAAAGTTATATGTCTGCATGAATTCTTCTTCAGTTTCGCCCGGAAAACCGACAATTATGTCGATTCCAAAGAAGGTATCTCCCATTTTCTCTCTGATGTATGCAATTTTTTCTGCAAACATCTTTGTATTATAGCGCCGTTTCATCCTTGCAAGGACGGAATCGCAACCGCTTTGCAGAGGAATGTGAAAGTGATTCTGAAATTTTGTTCCGCTTGCTATCCAATCTATAATATTGGTGCGTAGAAGATTAGGTTCAATAGAGGAGATTCTGTAACGTTCTATTCCGTCAACGGAATTAAGACTTTTAAGGAGTTGCAGAAAATACTCATCATAGCCGCTCTTTTTCATATCCCGCCCGTAATCTCCTATGTTAACTCCGGTTAGAACAATTTCTTTTACTCCGTCCGCGGCCAAGGCTTTGGCCTGTTCAATTGCAATTTCAGACGGTACGCTGCGGCTGTGTCCGCGGGCAAGAGGTACGGTGCAGTAGGTGCAATAGTAATCGCAGCCGTCCTGGACCTTTAAGAATGAGCGAGTTCTTTCACCATAAGAGTATGCCGGGAATATGCTTGTCGTCTTTAGTATATCGGATGAATAAATAGCAGTCCGCTCCGCGGCCGTTGATTTTATCTTTTTTTGCAGCAGTTCTTCCGCAAACTTGAAAATCTTCCCCTTGTGCTCTTGTCCAATAACCGCAGAAACCCCTTCAATTTTAGACACTTCCTCCGGCTTGAGCTGGGAATAGCAACCTGTCACAATTATTGGCGCCGCAATGTTCTGCTTGTGCATCTTGCGTATGGACTGTCTGCATTTTTTATCTGAATGTTCCGTAACGGAGCATGTGTTTACAATATAAATATCCGCGAACTCATTATGTTTAACCTCTGCAAAACCGTGTTTTTTAAACTCTTGCGCAATGGCTGATGATTCCGCAAAATTTAATTTGCAGCCAAGTGTAAGTATTGCGACAGTTTTATTTTTTCCTTTCATAATTTGCAGTTACGCTGGAGGCATACAATTTTCCTCCAAGCGGCGGATTTAGTTTATCTACAGTGACTTCTGCCTTTGTAATTTGAGGGAACTTTTTTGTAAGAGAGTCCAGGATTCTTTTGCATACATTTTCCAAAATCTTTGAAGGTTTCTCCATCTCCTCTTTGACCACTTTGTAAAGTTCTTGATAATCAAGTGTGTCTTCCACCTTATCAGATGCCGCAGCTTTTCTGAAATCTCCATTTACCTTGAGGTTAACAAGAAATTTGTTTCCAATCATCTGCTCTTCATCAAAGCAGCCGTGACGTGCAAAGAACTCCATATCAACGAGTTCTATTCTGTACGAATTGTCAGATGTCTCTTTTTTCATGTTTGTAGGTTTTAACGGTTTTTGTTTTTTTATTACTATTGCTTGTAGGTTTTAGTATATCTTACTCTTGTTTCTGATTTTATCCCTGAAGTATAAATACGCACGGCCTTTTGCCGATGCGGAAATTTTTCAGCTCTCTCCACTCTGCAATGCTTTTTGTTTTAATATAAGCTGTCGGGAGCGTTATGTCAGCGGCTATGCAAAGCTTTGTGTTTTCTGCACATACGGAGATGATATCTGCAAGAAGCGATCCGTTTCTGTACGGCGTTTCAATTATTATTTGTGTTTGTCCGGAGCGTTTTGATAAGCTTTCCAGCTCTTTGATTTTTGCTTTGCGCGGCCCCTCTTTAACCGGAATGTAGCCGTTGAATGCAAAGTTTTGCCCGTTTAATCCGCTGGCCATCAATGCCATCATAAGAGACGACGGACCTACAAACGGAACAACTTCTATATCATTTTTCTGTGCTTCTCTTACCAAAATATTTCCGGGATCTGCAACCGCCGGCAGTCCCGCCTCTGAGATTATTCCAACATCATTACCGTCCAGCAGCAATTTAATATATCCTCTTGCAACTTCAGAATCAGTGTGTTCATTCAATTCATAAAACTGCAGCTCCTCTATCTTTCCCTTTAATCCGGCTCTCGACAGATATCTGCGCGCAGTGCTAATCTCTTCAACAACAAAATATTTAAGAGCGCACATTTTTGTAATTGCGTAGGCAGGAATAACCTCTTCAACCGGGTTATCCCCAAGCGGTGAAGGTATCAGATATAATATGCCTCTCTTGTTATTCATTAATTCACAATTATTTATTTTTCTTTATCATACGTAGAGAATTTAAAATTCGACAATTAAACCGTCATAAGCGGGCTGCACTCCTTCCGGCATTTCGTTCAGCAAATCCCTGTGCGTTCCCTTTATATGCTTCTCATCATCAGCCATTTGGTGTGAAAGGTGTGTTATGAAACTTTGGTCTGCGCCAACTTTTTTGATTACTGCAAGCGCTTCCGGAAGAGAGTAGTGGGAGATGTGTTTTGTTCTTCTTACGGTGTTGATTACAAAGATTTTAAGATTCTTCATCTTTGCAAATTCCTTCTCGGGTATAAAATTAGCATCTGTGATATAGCAGCAATCCCCAATTCTAAAGCCAAGTACCGGAAGTTTGTAATGTGTTGCCCTGATGGGAGTTATGGTAATGGACCTTTTCTCTGTCTTTCCGCTTGAGTGATGTTTGAAAATCTTGGTTATCTGAAAGGGCTTATCCTCAATTAGATGTATGTCATATTCAGGAGCACCGGGGTATAAAGCTCCTTGTGAAAAGGTTTCCGAATATTGTTTTCCGTTCAGAGACTTTACGGTAAATGCGGCGTATGAATACTCTTTCTTCAGACTCTCCAAAACCATTGGTTCACAATAGACAGGGAACGCTGACCTCTGCAAGAAATTAAAAGCTCTTACATCATCCAATCCGCCGGTGTGATCTTTATGCTGATGTGTTAAAAGTATTGCGTCAATTTCTGAAATTCCTGCGTGCAAAACTTGCTGGCGAAAGTCCGGACCGCAGTCTATTAAAATTTTAAATTCCTTATACTCAATGTATGCTGAGGCCCTAAGCCTCTTGTCCTTCTCATCGGTAGAACTGCAGACAGAGCATCTGCATCCGATCATCGGTACTCCGGATGATGTCCCTGTCCCTAAAAAAGTTATTGTATTCCTCATATCATTCACTCTTCTGTCAATCTGATATATAGTCTTTAATAAATTATCTTATCTTATTTTAATATCTGTTAATATCTACTTTTGTTTTGCGGGGGGATTTGCGTTTGATTTGCCTTTATCCTCACTGTTTGTGGCAATTTTTGCCGCCTTTTTTGCTTTTCTGGCCTCTGTCTTTCTGGCTTTTGCCGCATCTCTTTTTGCCTTGTCTTCCGCCTTTATTTTTTTATCAAACGCCTTTTGTTCCGGAGTTTTTTTACGGAACAATTCTCCAAATGAGTTAAAATCTTGCTGGTATGCAACTCCAAGTCCGGTACGCTGGCTTTCATCCAAATAGTTTGAGTATCTGTCTGTTGCATGAGAGAAGAAATTCATTCTAAGTTTGCCGTTCCTATCCAGTTTAACCTCAACATCTATGTTTCCGATAACATCGCTTCCGTTATTTCCGGCGTAGGGGTCATTTCCAATATTTCCGTTAATTATAACTCTGTTATTGAAAAGCTGGGAAGAAACTGCAACGTCAAAAACATTATTTGCTCCCTTTTCACCCGGATGGTAATTAAGACCTAAATCTACAGGTATGCCAAGTTGCATGAAGATGTTATTCAGTTGTCCGCTTAGCATTTCTGAAGCATTAGAATACAGTACGGTAGAATTTGTGGATATGCCGGACTGTTCATCCGGGACAAATCCGCCGCTTACCAGCAATGATGCAAATTGCTTCTGGATCTTATCATCAGAATTAAGGGCGCTTGCCACTTTGACCTTTGTAGTAGGGTCAAGGTCTGGTATATCTATATTGAATTTTATC
>JAQWEK010000061.1 GCA_028704975.1 Bacteroidales bacterium
TAAAACTTATCTAAAGATTGATTCAACAAATGCCGTTTTATCAAAGATTTGCAAATCCTCTATCTTCTCCCCCACTCCCACAAACTTTACAGGGATCTGCAACTCATTTGCAATTCCTATCACAACTCCGCCTTTTGCCGTGCCGTCTAACTTAGTGATAGCCAATGCGGTAATCTGAGTCGCCTTGGAGAATTCCCTGGCCTGAATAAAAGCGTTTTGTCCCGTTGAACCGTCGAGAACCAAAAGAACTTCCTGCGGCGCATCCGGCACAACCTTGCGCATGACGTTCTTAATTTTAGTCAACTCATTCATCAGATTTACCTTGTTTTGCAAACGGCCAGCCGTGTCAATCAACACAACGTCAGCATGTTGTGCAACAGCAGAATTAACCGTATCATAAGCAACTGCAGCGGGATCAGAGCCCATCTGCTGTTTCACTATATCTGCGCCTGACCTATGTGCCCAAATATCAAGCTGTTCCACGGCTGCCGCACGGAACGTATCAGCCGCACCAAGAACAACTTTCTTCCCCTGATTCTTAAGCTGGGCGGCAATCTTTCCAATTGTGGTTGTTTTGCCGACACCGTTAACACCCACAACCATAATGACATAAGGCTTCTTATTAAAATCAATTATCTGAGCCGCGTCACCGACAGAGGGTGAAGTATTAAGCATATCCTCTATCTCCTCCTTAAGCACCTGCATCACTTTATCTGTACCCACAACCTTCTCTTTTTCCACGCGTTTTTGCAACCGCTCAATAATTTTTGATGTGGTATCAATGCCCACGTCAGAGGCAATAAGCGCCTCTTCAATTTTATCCATCACCTCCGCATCAACGCTCACCTTCCCAAAAATTGCACGTGAAATGCGCTCCAGCAATCCGTGTCGCGTCTTAGTCAATCCAAGTTCCAGCCCTGTGCTGCCGGAAGATTCTTTCTTCTTATGTGAGAAAAGTCCCATAGCGCGCAAATTTAACAAAACATTTGCCCTCACGCAAGCAAACATAGCCGGACCGCTTAGAAAAAGAAACAAAAAAAACTCCCGTGAATTTTCACGAGAGTTATTTTTTCGCCTCCGGTTTCTTTGCCGTAATTTGACAACGGCAGCATCCTAGAAAATTAGTTCTTTTTCCCGGCAAGAAAATCT
Source organism: Bacteroidales bacterium (assembly GCA_028704975.1). Lineage (GTDB taxonomy): Bacteria > Bacteroidota > Bacteroidia > Bacteroidales > UBA932 > Egerieousia. The sequence continues at coordinate 1,150 of JAQWEK010000061.1, forward strand.
TTCTCTTTGCCGATCGGAACCATCTCCTCCTCAAAATAGTAGGAACCTGTTTTCTGAGACTTAACCATGCGAATGCATTTTACAACGTTTTTAGTCTGTGACTTGTCACCGCTAAATGTTGCTACTACTTTCTTTGCCATCTCTTAATATTGTATTTGTAATTTAACCTTCCGGCCGTTTTAATCTCAATTAACTGACCGCTCAAGGGTTGTTTATTTAACCTCTCTGTGAAGCGTAACTCTCTTAAGATAAGGGTTGTACTTTTTACGCTCCAAACGTTGAGTGGTGTTCTTTTTATTTTTTGTTGTGATGTATCTGCTCATTCCGGGTACACCGCTTTCTCTCTGCTCTGTGCATTCTAGAATCACCTGTATTCTATTATCTTTCTTAGGCATTTTGTTATCTCCTTTTTCTTTTTTAGTTCTCGATAGATTTTGTATTTATTTAACTTCCGCCAAATTATACGATATCTACGTAACCTTTTTCTATTGATTTCTTTAGAACAGCCTCAAGACCATTCTTGTTTATGTTTCTGATTCCTGCAGCAGAAACTTTAAGAGTAACGAATCTGTGCTCGCTCTCCAGCCAGAATTTCTTCTCTCTAAGATTTGGAGCAAACTCACGCTTGCTGCGTTTTTTAGAGTGGGAAACATTGTTCCCAATCATTCTCTTCTTACCTGTGACCTGACAAACTTTTGCCATAACTATCTAATTTTTATAATTTTCTTTTGAGGGGTGCAAATATCTGATTTTTTTTCCAAAATCACAAATTTAATTAAGTGTGCCTTACCCCTTTTAATAATCTGCTCCACCTTATGTTAGATGGAAAATGCTTTGAATTATCCTTTGACCACCATACAACTGAAGGAGTTCCTACAATGTGGTCTTCCGGTACAAAGCCCCAATATCTGGAATCCAAGGAGTTGTGTCTGTTGTCTCCCATCATCCAGTAGTAATTTTGTTTAAAAGTATAAGTAGTTGCTACCGTTCCGTTTACAAGAATCCGATTCCCTTTTACCTCCAGCTTGTTGCCTTCATAAGAGGTAATTAGCCTGTAATAGAATGGAAGAGTGTTCTTGTTCAAATGTACAGATGCTCCTTTGCGTGGTATCCATATTGGTCCGTAATTGTCTCTGGTCCACTTAACTGTTTCTGTAAACGGGAATAGCATAATCGGCGAATCCGGGTAATCCGGCGGATAGTTATCTATATGTTCCTGTATGGACACAACTATCGGGAGCTTGCTGACGACTGCTGCATCTTCTTTAGTAAGAGGAAGATCCGCGTATCCCGGAAGAGTTGAATCAAAATATACGTCCGCCGGATTTACATTAAGCTCATCCAGTATCCTGGAATTTATTTGATCTCCTTTTGTCTTAACTATGTAAGAGCTTTGCATTCCGGCGTGCGCCTTCTCGGCAACGCCATTTACAAACACCTGTCCGTTAATTACCTGCAACACATCACCTGCAACCGCTACGCACCTCTTTACGTAATTGTCTTTTTTGTCTCTTGGGCGAACAATCAAAGGTCCGTATGATGTACTAACAAAATCACGGTCATTGTTATTTAACCGTACTATCTGATAATAATCTGCCTGCGGGTCTTTCTTTAAAACCGTATCTCCGTCCGGGAAGGCAAACACTACAATATCATCTCTTTTAACATGTCCAAAGCCCTTAAGTCTGCGGTATTTATTCTGTATTAGTGTAGAATAAGACTCTTTGCCGGAAATGGGCATTGTGTTATGTACCAGCGGAACAGAAAGAGGAGTTTCAGGGACTTTTGGTCCGTAAGCTACTTTAGAAACAAACAGGTAATCTCCTGTGAAAAGCGTTTTTTCCATTGAAGATGAAGGAATTGTGTATGCCTCAAACCAGAAGATTTTTATTACCATTGCGGCAACAACCGCAAAAATAATTGCATCAACCCAATCAAGCACAACATTTGTTGTAGTGTGTTCCGGAATTGTCTCTCCGGAATTAGTTGCGGTTTGACCTGCAGAAATCTTCTTCTTTCGCTTCCAGAAGGCCCAGTGCACCTTTTTTGTGACGTATATGTCAAAAATTATCGGAAGGCCCAAAAGCCACCAATAATTTCCAAGCCATATAACCCACAAAAGGTATAAGCCGCCCCATACGACAAACTTAAACCATTTGTTTCTGTAAAAGCTCATCTCCGTAAAAATTTAGGAGACAACTATTTAAGAGATTTGATAACTGTCTCAAACGCTTTGGGATTGTTCATTGCAAGATCTGCAAGAACCTTGCGGTTAAGACCAACATTGTTCTTGGCAAGCTTGCCAATGAACTGTGAATAAGTCATACCGTAAGCGCGGGCTGCAGCGTTGATTCTTTGAATCCAAAGAACTCTGTAGCTCCTTTTCTTATCCTTCCTGTCATTGTAGGCATAAGTCATTCCCTTCTCAAGAGTATTCTTGGCTACGGTGTAGACGTTAGCTCTTGCGTGGAAATTGCCTTTGGTCTGTTTTAAAATTTTTTTACGGCGTGCATGTGATGCAACCGAATTTGAACTTCTTGGCATAATAAAAAAATTTTATGAACGTCAGCGCTCTCTCCTTAGAGACTTTATCTGCTGAACGCTCTGTTAATAATTAATTGTTAATTTTAAGAAAGTATCAGCTTCTTTACTCTCTTCTCATCCGGTTTGGCTACAACGCCTGAATAACACAGATTTCTTTTTTGCTTAGTAGTCTTCTTTGTAAGAATGTGACTGTGAAAAGCATGCTGTCTTTTTACTTTGCCCGATCCGGTAAGCACAAAACGCTTTTTGGAACCGGAATTGGTTTTTAATTTTGGCATATTATTACTTTTTTTTAATTGGTGCTATAATCATACTCATTCTCTTACCCTCCAGCAGAGGCATCTTCTCCGCCTTGCCAAACTCCTCAAGTTCAAGGGCAAAGCGCAGCAGAAGTTTTTCTCCCTGCTCAGAGAATACAATTGAACGTCCTTTAAAGTATACAAAGGCTTTAACTTTATCGCCATCCTTAAGGAACTCTTTTGCGTGGTTAAGCTTAAACTGAAAATCATGCTCGTCAGTTTGCGGTCCAAAGCGCAACTCTTTGAGTTCCTGCTTGGAAGCATTAGCCTTCATCTCCTTGGCCTTCTTCTTTTGCTGATAGACGTACTTCTGGTAGTCTATAATCTTGCAAACCGGCGGAACTGCACTTTCTGAAATCTCCACAAGGTCAAGCTCCAGATCATGCGCCATCTTAATTGCCTCAGCTATGGGGTAAACCCTTTGCTCGGGCACATTATCTCCAACTACCCTAACTTCCGGAACTCTAATCTGTTCATTACATCTTGGCCCCTGTTCTTCCCTTCTTTGGAAGCGCGGATTAAATCTTCTGTCGCCGGAAGGCCTGTTGTTACCATTGGCATTTCCGGTTCCTGCCGGTTTGTAAAAGTGATTGGCTCCTTGGGGTTTATGAAACCCCCCAAAGTGCGGTTTGGGTTTAAATGGTGCGATAAATTTGTCCTCCTAAATTAAATTAAACATCCTTTTATTTATAATATTCACGACAGTGCCTTAAGCAGCACCATCGTGATTATAATCATTTACTAATCAGTCGGTCTGGCAGGTTCCCCCATCTCCTCTTTTACCTTATCCTGAATGAATTTTGCAAATTCTGCAACCTTCATTGTGCCAAGGTCTTTGCCTCCCTGCTGTCTTACAGATACCGTATCAGCTCCCATCTCTTTCTCTCCAACTATCAACAGATAAGGCATCTTCTTAAGCTCATTCTCTCTAATACGCTTACCTATAGTCTCATTGCGGTCATCAAGTGCGGCGCGAATTTCGGAATTTTTCAGAGAATTGCAAACTTTTTTTGCATAATCATTGAATTTTTCCCCTACAGGAAGAACTACGCACTGATCCGGAGTAAGCCATAAAGGCAGATTACCGGCCGTATGTTCCAGAAGAACAGCCACAAAGCGCTCCATGGAGCCAAATGGGGCGCGGTGTATCATAATTGGGCGGTACTTCTTGTCATCTGCTCCGGTGTACTCCAGACCAAACCTCTCAGGCAAATTGTAATCCACCTGAATAGTACCTAGCTGCCACTGGCGGCCGATTGCATCCTTAACCATAAAGTCCAACTTTGGTCCATAGAATGCGGCTTCACCATATACAACCTTGGTCTTCAAGCCCTTCTCGGCGGCAGAATCTATGATGGCCTTTTCCGCTCTCTCCCAGTTCTCATCGGAACCGATGTATTTGCTGTGGTCCACTTTATCTCTCAAAGAAATCTGAGCGGTGTACTGGTCAAACTTAAGAGTCTTAAAAATGTAAAGCACAATGTCAATGACCTTGCAGAACTCATCATGCAGTTGGTCCGGCCTTACAAACAAATGGGCATCATCCTGTGTAAAACCGCGCACTCTTGTAAGTCCGTGCAACTCACCGCTTTGCTCATATCTATAAACTGTTCCGAACTCTGCATATCTTAAAGGAAGATCCCTGTAAGAACGGGGTTTTGTCTTATAGATTTCACAGTGGTGCGGGCAGTTCATGGGTTTAAGCAAAAATTCCTCTCCCGGCTGCGGAGTTGTAATCGGGCGGAATGAATCCTTTCCGTATTTTGCCCAGTGTCCGCTGGTTACGTAAAGTTCCTTCTGTCCGATATGCGGTGTAATTACAGGCAGATAGCCGTAATTAGTTTGCACTTTTCTTAAGAAATTTTCCAGACGCATTCTTAGCTCGGCTCCTCTTGGCAACCACAATGGAAGACCCGGTCCCACCTTTGCGCTAAATGCAAACAGTTCAAGGTCTTTGCCCAGTTTTCTGTGGTCTCTCTTCTTTGCCTCTTCCAGTACTTTAAGGTACTCGTCAAGCATGGATTTTTTAGGAAACGTGATACCGTAAATTCTGGTAAGCATCTGTCTCTTCTCATCTCCTCTCCAATACGCTCCGGCAATTGAAGTAAGTTTAATTGCCTTAATAATGGAGGTATCCATAATATGCGGTCCGCGGCACAAATCCATAAATTTTCCGTTTGTATAAAAAGATATGGTTCCGTCCTTTAAATCATTAATCAGCTCAAGTTTATACTGATCATTCTTATTTGTGAAATAATCCAAAGCCTCCGCCTTTGTAACATTCTTGCGCTCAAACTTTTCACCTGTACGTGCAAGTTCAAGCATCTTATCCTCAACCTTCTTCAAGTCAGCCTCAACAATAACCTTATCTCCAAGATCAATGTCATAATAGAAACCGTTCTCAATTGCAGGTCCTATTCCAAATTTAACACCGGGATAAATGGCCTCAAGAGCCTCTGCCATAAGGTGAGAAGATGAATGCCAGAAGGCCAACTTGCCCTCATCGTCATCCCACTTGTTAAGCTTAATAGTCGCATCATTTTCAATCGGTTGACGCAGGTCCGTAACCTGACCGTCGACAGAGACAGACAACACCTCTGCGGCTAGACGGGGACTGATGCTTTCTGCAATTTGATAACCCGTTACGCCTTTTTCAAAGTCCTTTACACTCCCGTCCGGAAATGTAATTTTAATACTGTTCATAATTTTATTTTTAAGATATTTTGCGTCCGCTGTCTTACCTTGACACCGGTCCGCTCCTCTTTTGAGGGGCACAAATCTACAAATTTTATATCTTTGTGCCAAATAAGGTACAGGGCCGCAAGGCTCATTGCAAAAGATTCTTAAAATTCTTAACAAAAGAGTCAGAAACTGTCGGGAACTAAAAAGGAAAATAAGAGAAAAGTTAAAGTTAAGGAATGGATAAATAAAAAGAGAACGGCAAATATAAAGGATGAAATAAATAATTAAAAATATGGAAGATTTGAATAACAACATGGGAGCTCCTGTTAAGGAGACGGGAAGATTGAGCAGAGCCTCTATGGACGGTCTGCTGCTTGCGCTTGTGACAATTGTATTCTCTGTAATTGGCTCGCTTGGGGTAAGCGGAGGTTTTGTCGGAGTGCTTATTTGGATTATTAAACTTGTTGCCACAATCTGGGTGTTGCTTTATTTTATGAAGAAGTACTCTTTGAATCATGCAAGTATCTATGGAGAAACAACTTACAATCAGGCATTCAGCTACGGTTTTTTGGTTTCACTTCTTTCAGCTGTTGTAATTGCCTGCTTTATGTTCTTGAGCGTCACTGTTTTATTTCCGGATACAATTTCTAACGCAAAGCAACTTGTTCAGGAAAAAATTGACCAGCAGGGTTCTATGGGTGAAGAGCAGGAGAATGCAATTGGCGCAGTACTGAATAATCTTCCTACAATTCTAACATTTGGAATGTTGATTTGGTGTACGATTTTTGGTCTGATAGTTTCTGCAATCATTGCAAGTTCTGTTAAGCAACTGCCCGGCACAAATTTCCCCGGCGGGTTTAATCCCGACAGTTTTACACAGGACAATTCTAATGCAAATGAAACCATACAGAATAATGCTGATGGCACAATGCAAAACAACGATAGCGAACAAAACACAGAAGAGCCTGAAAAACCTGCCGAGCCAAAAGTTGATAAGGAAGATGATAGCAGATTTATTCCGGGCAGCGACAAACCGGAGGATCCAAACGATAAATATATGCCGCAGAATTAATAATTGCAACACGGCCTTTTTAAAAGAAACTAATTACCTGACTGTCAAGAGCCGGAATAACATTATAACAAGCAGTCGGCTGTCGGGATTACAAAGTATTTGATTTTTATTTATGGATATTTCAATAGTAATTTCACTTTTTAATGAGAAGCCTTCTCTGGCGGAACTTGTTGCAGGCATTCATAACTCTCTGAAGGACACCGGTCTTTCTTATGAGATTGTTATGGTTAATGACGGCAGCACGGATGGCTCATGGGAGGAGATTGAGAGGCTGGCGACAGAGAGCGGGAATGGAAGCGGGAATGTAAATATCCACGGGATTTGCTTCCGCAGAAATTACGGAAAGTCCGCGGCGCTGTATAGTGGTTTTGCTCAAGCAATTGGAGACGTTGTAATTACGATGGATGCCGATTTGCAGGATGATCCGCGCGAGCTTCCGGAACTATACAAGATGGTTAAAGAGGATGGCTATGATCTTGTAAGCGGCTGGAAGAAAAAGAGGTACGATAATAAGTTCACAAAGAATATCCCCTCTAAAATCTATAACGCTACGGCCCGCTGGGTAACGGGTATTGATCTGCATGACATGAACTGCGGCCTAAAAGCCTATAGGAATGAGGTAGTTAAGAATATTGAGGTGTATGGAGAGATGCACCGCTACATTCCGTATTTAGCTAAGAATGCCGGGTTTGCAAACATTGGGGAAAAAGTTGTCCATCACAATAAGCGCAAATACGGAAAGAGCAAGTTTGGACTGAACAGATTTGTAAATGGTTATTTGGATTTGCTAAGCTTGTGGTTTTTGCAGAGGTTTGGAAAGAAGCCTATGCACCTGTTTGGGGTCCTTGGAACTTTGATGTTCCTAGCCGGCGCGGTAATCACCCTTTGGTTAATTATCGCCAAACTCATAGCTCAGA
>JAQWEK010000062.1 GCA_028704975.1 Bacteroidales bacterium
CGAGATTCTTTTGAATTTCTTCTACAAGTGATTGAACATCTCTTCCACATACATTAACCCCTACATAAATACGCCGTGAGGCTTGATCTCTAGAAATCTGCATAGGACCTGGTTGATAACTAATATCAGCAACTTCTTTTAAAGGAATTAACAGACCATTTGGTAAGTCTACATATAGGTTTTGCAAATCTTCTATGCTCTTGCGTTCTTTTTGAGCAAGACGTATTACCATATCAAATCGTTTTTCACCTTCAAATATTGTCCCTGCCTTGCCTCCGGCAAAAGCTGCGCTAACATACTGATTAAGTTTTTCTATACTTAGCCCGTATTGCGCTGTCTTCTGACGATTATATTTTACCGTTATTTGCGGAAGTCCGGATGTTCTCTCAAGGGAAACATCTCCTGCCCCCTTTATTTTACTTATGATACCAACCATTTTTTCGCCCATTTCATTCAATTTATCTAAGTCATCGCCATACAACTTAACGGCAACGTCTTCACGTATACCCGTCCTAAGTTCATTAAATCGCAACTCCACTGGTTGCGAAAAACTAAAAGTCAAACCAGGAAGTATACTTAACTTTTTCTTTATTTTTGCGATCAGTTCCTCTTTTGTCTTTGCCGATTTCCATTTGCTCTTGTTTTTTTCCAAGATTATGAAACTATCAGTATAATCGAATCCTTGAGGATCTGTCGGGATGTCGGCAACACCAATGCGGGCACAGACTGTTTTGATTTCCGGAAAACTGTTGAGCAGCAATTGTTCTACATCCTCTTCGCGTTTGATGGTTTCTGAAAGAGAACTTCCAGGACGAAGAAATGTCTGCATAGCTATATCCCCTTCATCCAGACTAGGAACAAACTCTCCTCCCATGTGGCTAAACGTGATTCCTGTTATAATAAGGAGTACTAGGGCTATGGAAAGAACGAGTTTTTTGTGGTTAAGGGAAATTTTTAGCAGTGGTTTATAGCATGCATAAACTTTATTCATAAGCCGAACACTGAGTTTTCCAAGCCAATTTTCTAAACGCATGAAAACACTTTTTGCATTACGAGAAGGTCTCATAACCAGAGACGATACCATTGGTACGTACGTGAGACATAAAATAATTGCACCTAGTATGGCAAAGGAGAATGTTAATGCCATTGGTTGGAACATTTTACCGCTGATACCAGAAAGAAAAAGTATTGGCGTAAACACAATAAGAATAATAAGCTGACCAAAAAACGCAGAACCCATCATAGTTGATGCAGATTCATAGCTTATATTATCCATAATTTTCTGATTGAATGCTATATCAGTTTTTGTCATGGATTCTATCTTATGAGTAATACCCTCCACGATTATCACTGCTCCATCCACTATAATTCCAAAATCAATTGCCCCTAAACTCATCAAATTGGCCCATACTCCAAACAGACGCATCAAAATAAAAGCAAAGAGAAGAGCCAGTGGAATCACAGAAGCTATGACAATACCACCTCTTATGCTGCCTAAGAGTAGTACAAGTACAAAAATAATGATAAGAGCACCCTCTATAAGATTGCGTGCAATTGTACTTGTAGTTCGTTCAATGAGATTTGAGCGATCAAGAAATGGCTTAATTACTATGCCGGTAGGCAACGATTTTTGAACAGAATTTATACGCTCTTTCACATCTCTCACAACTTTATCAGAGTTTGCCCCTTTAAGCATAAGAATCATACCGCCTACAGCCTCATGTCCATCTTGTGTAAAAGCGCCGTAACGAACTTGCTCACCAAACTGAACATCTTCTGCTACATCTCGTATGAGAATTGGGATATCATTCTCTTTTTTTACTACAATATTTTTAATGTCTTCTATTGATTTTATTAGCCCTTCTCCCCGAATAAAATTTGCCATATGATCTTTCTCAATATAGGCACCACCCGTGTTAACATTGTTCTTTTTAAGCGCTTCAAAGATCTCAGACATAGTTACTTTCATAGCATTTAATCGTTCCGATGAAAGCGAAATTTCATATTGTTTTATGCTACCTCCAAAAGAATTAACTTCTACAACCCCCGGTATCATTGCCATTTGACGTTTGACAATCCAATCTTGAATAGTACGCAACTCTTGGGGGGTATATTCAGAAGTATCTTTGGGAACTAATGTATATTGGAATATTTCTCCGAGACCTGTTGTAATAGGGCCCATCTTAGGTGTTCCAAAGCCCTCAGGTATTTGTTCCTTAACTTCATTTAATTTTTCCTGAACTAACTGACGCGGCTGATACGTACCCATATTATCTTTGAAAATGACAGTAACAACTGAAAGTCCGAACCTTGATACAGAGCGAATGTCCTCTACTCCAGGCAAATTAGACATAGCCAATTCCACTGGATAAGTAACGAATTGCTCTATATCCACTGTTGATAAGTTCTCCGCAGTAGTAATTACCTGCACTTGATTATTGGTAATATCGGGCGTAGAGTCAACATTGATTGTACGGAGAGAATAAAAGCCTCCTCCGATTATTATAAAAACGAGTAATAGTACAACAAATTTATGTTGTATTGAATATAAGATAATTTTATTGATCATGTTTTCTAAAAGACTCATTCAATCATCTATACTGATTGAATTCTTATTTGTAATTAAATACAAGTTTGATATAAGGTTAATGATGAAAATAATAGTGTATAATTACAAAATGGGAGGACCCCTTCTTGAATAATATGCAGAATTTTTTGTTTGAACAAGAGCCGCACATCTGTTAGAGTAATCGATAATGTTGCCATCTGTATAATAGCAATACTCAATTATATCCGCGGATATAATTGATAGATATGAAAAGTATGATATTGAAGTATCGTATGTGTTTTTTACGTTACTTGTATTGCTGATAAAGTTATGAACCCGCAGCAAAGAATATCTATCTTCCTCATTTTGAGAATGCGAAGTGTGCCCGTCGTTGATATTCCCGTCTAAAGTACAGATCTCCTGAATTGTACATATCCGGTTATAGTGGCGATGATATACCTTGAAGGTTGTCAACATCACCGCAAAAATTGCTATCCAAATAGATATGTATTGTATTCTTTTCACTAGGCTGCAAAAGTATAATCTATCCTTTGCAACCAAGTTGCAAAGGATAGATCCCATATATTAGACTTTTGTAACTACCTCGATTTTTTATTGGTGTTCTTTCCTCAAAAGATCAAAGACGGTCTTCACTGGATTAAAAGTAATCAATGGAGTTTCAATGAATTGTGTATTCCAGTTACTCATAGCTCCGTTCCATAAACCTGGAAGTTCCTGCGTCTTAATAGGTTTCCCTTTGTAGCTTTTTTCCGATATTAAACCTGAATCAGGATTTGTGAAACTTTCCAGATTAAATTTTTTGCCGGCAAAATTTTTAACAGAACATACTATATCGACAGGATTAAAATGCGTTGAATGTCTGAGTGCCGCAACAGCCGCATAGTCAGACTTGTCTATCTGCGACTCCTCCAAAATCTGAAGGGAGGTAGAACCATCCGAATCCATCACAATGAACGGACCTCCGCCCGGTTCACCCTCATTCTTAACCATTCCGCAAACTCTTATTGGACGATTAAGTTTTGTAAGAAGCATCTGAACAAGTTTTGACTGTTCATTGGTCTCCGGAAGTGTAACGCAGAACTCATCATTCAAAAAGTTTATTGCATCTCTTATTGCCTTCTCAAATTCTTGCCTTGCAATCTCTTTATTTTTAGCCACCTGGGGTACTTTCAAATCTTCATTGCCCAGTTTTGAATACTTTCCAAAAACATTAAGAGCCTCCACAAGATTTAAAATTACCATACTGCACTTATCATGAAGTTCTACCGCGCGCCCCAGCAACACCTTTTTCCACTTTGCAGTTTCCTTTATAAATGACTCTTTAACAACATTATCTATATTTTTGAGAAAAATATAATCCGCATCAATCTCATTTAAATTTTTAAGCAAAGCACCGTGTCCCCCCGGACGAAACAGCAAAGTGCCATCATCTTTCTCAAACGGCCTATTATCTTTATCCACCGCAACTATATCAGTAGCAGGAGATTGCAGAGTAAACATAAGATTATACTTACATCTGTAATCCTTTTCATATCTGTCGCAGACTTTCTCAAAAAGACTCTTGAATTCTCCAAGATGCTCAGGAGAAACAGTAAATATAATCCTTACAACCCCATTAATATCACGGGCATACAGCGCTCCCTCTACAAGATGCTCTTCAAAAGGAGTGCGAACAAAACTCTTTCCGTCCTTTGTGTATTTATGAAAAGGCATCAACCCTTTTGGATACGCCCCAAGGTTAAGCGCGCCCTCATCAATCATTGCATGAATGATTTTTTCTCCCGTAGCTGCACCTTTAATATTAAGTTCAAAAGGAAAATTTTTCCAGTTCTTTTTAAGATTTTCAATAATTTCCAACGTTTTTGCACTGAGCTTATTGCCGCAATTTTGAGAAGCATTGTCAATTCCAGCATCTTGGCATATATTGCCAACTTCTTCCGCAGCGGCAAACACATCCTTAAACATTCTGCTGGCAGCACCGCTGGCAGGAACAAATTTACACACCCTGGATTTAAGACCAAAGGCTGTTTTCAAGGCTTGAACCTGCTCCTTTTCAGAAAGAATTCTGATTCCTCCGTTGACAGCGTGTTCTTCCGTTGTCTTTGAAGTTGCGGCATCAACAATTTTGACAAATGGGAATCCTTTCTCAAATCGTTCAATAAAACTTTCAAACTTGGTTTTAGATATTCCTCTATCTTTCAGCTCTTTAATATGTGAATTCGCGCCTGTATTCATAATTGCTTCTAAGTTTTTCAAAATTTTCCGGATGCTGTCGCAGCTTGAAGTCCAAATCCCAAATTGGGAAAATTCGCAGCAGTTGTTCCGCAATTTCACTTTGATTCAAACCTGCAAAATTTATACGCGGCGTGTTCTCCGTTCTAACACCCTGCATATCCTTTACACTCCCGACAGTGTACTTTTTTAGCTCTTCAATTCTCATAAAATCAGCCACCTTACGCACTGCTACAGTAGTGCCGTTAACCTTGCCTTCATAAGAGTAACCTGCAATATGAGGAGTAGCAATCGCAGCAGCCTGAAGCAAATCTATGCTTATGCCGGGCTCGCTGTTCCAAGTATCTATGACTGCCGCTCTTAATATGCCATCACCGCGTTCAGAACCATTTATATTATTGATATCCAATGCGTTTAGCAAAGCATTATTGCTCATCACTTCTCCCCTGCAGGTATTAAAGAAAATGGAGCCCCTCTTCATCTTTGAAAAAAAATCATCATTAGCCATCTCTCTAGTGCTCTCATCCAAAGGTACATGCAAAGTCACAATGTCAGAATTTTTAAGCAGATAATGCAATGAAGAATATTCAACGTGAACAATGCCTCTGGCCTTTTGCTCAAAAACTTTATCACTCTTTTTTGCTGCATTTTTCTCCAGCTCCTCTTGCACCAACTCTTTTGGAGGATCATTGCGCAACACTCTGAATCCCAGATGTTCTCCCAGTGCTGCAACTTTTGTCCCAACATGTCCTGCCCCAATAACGCCAATGGTAAGCGGACTATTGGGATACAAATTAATTTTATACTTCTCTGCAAGAGCAAAAAGCGCAGTATATACATATTGCATAACTCCACCACTATTGCAGCCCGGTGCGCTTACAACTTTAATCCCATGCAATTTACAGTAATTCAAATCAATATGATCTGTACCTATAGTTGCCGTTGCAATCATCTTTACATGAGTTCCCTCCAGCAAAGCAGCATTGCATTTTGTACGGGTCCTGACAATCAAAATCTCCGCACTATTAATTGCAAACATGCCAGAAGATTTTCCTGCACAACCACAATTATCATTTGGAAGCAAACAGGAAGCAAACTCGCTGCCCTTTGAGTAGCAAACGTTTGCATAAGGTTCAAATACGCCCCTTACAAAAGGAATCGCATCATCAATTATAATTAACGGTTTGTTCATACAACTTATTATCAAGCATTTATTTTGCATGTGCAAATATCAGATTTCCGAGTATTATCTGCTTGCCGACTATTTTAAAATAAGTTTCTTCACATACGCCCCGCCAGCCTCCTCATTAATTCTCTTTATTATAGCCTCCTTATCCTGTATAAGCACATTGCGCACCAAAGAGGAACTCATTGTAACATAAAGAGTTCCATTTGTGAAATGTTTGTCCATGGTAGCTTTTGCAATGCTGCCGCCCAAAGCCTTGTCCCAACTGCTCAATACCTTCCCAGAAAGCAAACCTCCCTTCAGCTGTCCGTTCTGCTCCAAGTAGGAAGAAATCATACTACCTATCGTAACAACCTTCTGTGTTCTTTTATTTGACGGCATATATTGTGTATCTAATTATAAATAAGTTATTAACAAATAATCACTTTGCATTTATACTTATAACTTCACCCCCGCTGACCTCAAACTCTCTGTTTTCTCCTCCTATGCCGCGCACCAGTTTACCCATCCTCACCTTATTGCTGTCAGTTATAAAAATTTGTCCAAAAGAATCTCCGGCAACAAGCCCAAGCAGGTACTCAACCCTCTGCATATCAAGCTTATCAAACACATCATCCAAAAGCAATATTGGAGCAATGCCCTTGTTAAGTTCCTTCATTATTAAGAACTGTGCCAGTTTAAGAGCAATCAAAAAACACTTCTGCTGTCCCTGGCTGCCGCATCTTTTTATAGGATAATAGGGCATCTCATTTGCAGGCAAATCAGGTGATTGCAGGGGTCCGACAGTCTCGCTTATCTCAAATAAGACATCATCCTTATGAATTCCGGCAGTTGTAAACTTAAAGATCTTATCCCGCTCCAAATACTTGTTCATAAGCTCATTAAACCCCATTTTATCCAAATCTGAAATATATCTCAGCCTAACATCCTCTTTGCCCCCGCTAAGTTTTTTGTAAAATTCAGCCACCGGTCCCGACAGATTTTCACAAAGTTCCCTTCTCCTACCGTATATATAGGTAGCATTTTCATCCATCTGAACATTTAGCGTATCAAGCAAATCGGCTGAATAGTTTTCATCTTTAAGCAGCTTATTTCTCTGAGCAAGCAGCCTGTAATAATTCTGAATTTTCACAAGATACTCATTGTCAACCTGAGAAAGCAGCGCATTTACAAACTTACGCCTCTCCTCACCGCCGGAATTTACAAGCGCCACATCAGAGGGAGACACCATAACAATTGGCAGAAGACCTATATGCTCAGATAACTTTTTATAACTCTTTCCATTACGCTTTAGAGCCTTATCCTCCAAAATGCCGGCATCATCCTTTTGCTGCTTCTTCTTTTCTACAAGTCCCAGACTGATTTTATTTTCCGTGCCGTCATCCATTGAATATGTGCCGTTAAGAGCTGCAGATGCGGCTCCATGCAGAATGGAAAAACTGTCGGGAAAATGGAAAAAACTCTTAGTCATTGATAGATAATAAATTGCATCTAACAAATTGGTTTTTCCCTCTCCGTTATTGCCGCTTATGCAATTAATTTTCTTTGAGAATGTCAATTCCGCAGAGGCAATATTTTTAAAGTTTGTGACTAATATCCTATTTAGAAACATATCTTGGCTTTAATACTTACAAAGTTATCAAAATTCACTTAAAAAAAGGCATTTTCCATTTTGGCGTTTGGTAAAATGTTGTAAATTTGCACCCTGCATAAAAAACGAGGATTATGTCTAATAATAACAAGAACGCAAAGGCTCAGCAAGATGCAAATGCAAACGTCGGAGAAGCCTTAACAAGGACCGAACAATTTTTTGAGAAGTATAAAAAGCTGATGATTTACATCATCGGCGGGGTTATTGTTGCTGCCGCCTTAATAGCGGCTTACCATTACTTCATAGTTGTGCCAAGACAAAAAGAGGCTCAGAACCAGATGTTTGTAGCAGAGCGCTACTTTAGGATGGATTCATTTAACCTGGCTCTGAACGGAGACGGCAATGCTCTTGGCTTTGCCAAGGTAGAGAAAGAATATGGCGTAAAGGCGGGCGAGGCAATCTATATGTATGCCGGCATCTGTGAATTCCAGCTTGGAAATTATGACAAGGCTATTTCTTATCTAAAGAAATACAACGGCAAGGACAAAATTATGCTTGGACGCGCAACGTCTTGCATAGGAGACGCATACGTTAACAAGGGAGATAACAAGACAGCTGTGGATTACTTTAAGAGAGCGGCGGATATTAGTGATAATATTTTCTCTGCCGCCTATCTAATGAAGGCTGCAACAAGTTATGAAGCCCTTGGCAAAAAAGACGACGCCCTTAAGATGTATGAGAAAATAAAGTACAGTTATCCTAATTCCCCGGAGGGCGTTGAGATAGAAAAATACATCTCAAGGATAAACACAGAGATTGAATTATTAAAATAATACGATAGATATAATCTATTAGTTTACAGAATTTTATGGGAAGAGCTTTTGAATTCAGAAAAGAGAGAAAATTTAAGAGATGGGGACACATGGCCCGCGTGTTCACCCGCCTTGGAAAAGAGATAACCATTGCTGCCAAAAACGGCGGCAGTGATCCCAACTTCAATCCGACTTTGCGTG
>JAQWEK010000006.1 GCA_028704975.1 Bacteroidales bacterium
CGGTACTCATCTGCGGATGTGACAACTATCTTCTCATAATCTCTAAGTCCCGTACCTGCAGGTATTGGATGTCCGCAGATAACGTTCTCTTTCAATCCCTCCAAATAGTCTGTCTTTCCACGGATTGCAGCCTCGCTCAAAACCTTTGTTGTCTCCTGGAATGATGCGGCGCTCATAAAACTGTTTGTCTTTAATGCCGCTCTTGTGATTCCCTGGAGTATCTGGTTTGCTGTTGCAGCAACTGCGTCTCTTGCCTCTACAACCTTTAGAGCCTGACGTTTAAGTATTGAGTTTTCATCTCTCAACTTTCTTACGGTTACAATTTGGCCGGCTTTAATATTCTTGGAATCTCCGGCGTCAAGAACGACCTTCTTATCCCATAGCTCATCATTGCTCTTCATAAACTCTTGTCTGTCAACAAGTTGTTCCGGCAAGAAGCGGGTGTCGCCCGGATCAACAACTTCCACTTTGCGCATCATCTGTCTTACAATGACCTCAAAATGTTTGTCATTAATCTTAACGCCTTGCATTCTATAAACTGCTTGAACCTCGTTGACAATGTATTCCTGAACTTTTGTAGGTCCCAGAATAGCAAGAATATCTGAAGGTGCAACCGCTCCGTCTGATAACGGATCTCCGGCTCTTACGTAGTCGTTTTCCTGAACAAGAATTTGTTTTGTCAACGGAACCAGGTAATGTTTCTCCTCTCCGCTCTTAGCTTTGATGATAATTTCCCTGTTTCCTCTCTTGATTTTGCCCATGATAACATCTCCGTTAATCTCAGCAACTATCGCAGGATTAGATGGATTACGTGCCTCAAATAATTCAGTTACCCTAGGAAGACCTCCTGTAATATCTCCCGCTTTTGCACTGGCGGTTCTTGGTATCTTTACAAGTATATCTCCCGCTTTAACTTTCTGCTTGTTGTTCACCATAATGTGTGCGTTTACCGGTAAGTTATAGCTCTTAAGCTCATTGCCGGCTGCGTCAACAATTCTGATGGCAGGGTTCTTATTCTTATCCTTAGACTCAATGACAACTTTCTCTGAGTGTCCGGAAAATTCATCGGCAGCCTCAGACTTAAATGTCTCATTTTCAATCAATGAGTCATACATTGCCGTACCTTCAACATCTGCAAGAGTAAGTGCGTTATATGCATCCCATTCGCAAATCTTGTCACCCTTTTTAACTATATCGCCCTCTTTAAAGTAAAGAGTAGAACCGTAAGGAACACGGTACTCTGACATTGTGATTTCAGTATTGGCATCAACAATTCTTACCTCCGTTGCGCGTCCCGTAACAATTGTCTGCTTAACTCCACTGTCCCCCTTCTTATCCAAAGTCCTAAGCTCTTCAAATTCCAGCTTACCGTCATACTTGGAAATTATCTCACTCTCAACAACAGCATTGGATGCTGTACCTCCAACGTGGAATGTTCTAAGTGTCAGCTGTGTACCCGGTTCTCCAATTGACTGAGCTGCAATAACTCCAACAACTTCTCCTTTCTCTACCATTCTGCCTCTTGCAAGGTTACGTCCGTAACACTTAGCACAAACACCCTTCTTGCTTTCGCATGTAAGCACTGACCTGATCTCGACAGCTTCTATAGGCAGAGATTGAATTGTTGAGGCAATTTCCTCTGTGATTTCCTCACCGGCACCAATAATCTTTTCTCCATTAAGAGGGTTGTAAATATCATGAACAGTGGTTCTTCCAAGGATTCTGTCATAAAGTGTCTCTACAACTTCATCCTTATTTTTAATCTCTGTCGCCACAAGACCTCTTAGAGTTCCGCAATCTTCCTCTGTAATAATCACATCATGAGACACATCCACAAGACGTCTTGTTAGATACCCCGCATCTGCAGTTTTCAACGCGGTATCAGCCAGACCTTTACGAGCGCCGTGAGTGGAGATAAAATACTCCAATACAGAAAGTCCCTCTTTAAAGTTTGCAAGAATTGGGTTCTCAATAATTTCATTTCCTCCAGTTGCTCCGGATTTCTGCGGCTTAGCCATCAAACCTCTCATTCCGCAAAGCTGACGAATCTGTTCTTTAGATCCGCGGGCTCCGGAATCCAACATCATCCATACCGGATTAAATCCCTGATTATCAGCAGAAATTTCCTTTACAACTATATTGGCCAATTCATTATTTACATTTGTCCAGATATCAATGATTTGGTTGTAACGCTCATTATTTGTAATAAGGCCGGCGTCAAAGTTTGCCTTAACGGCGTCAACTTTCTTGTACCCTTCATTAACAAGTTTCTCCTTCTCTACAGGGACAATGACGTTGTTGATGTTGAAGGATAAACCTCCTTTGAACGCCATCATATATCCCATTGCTTTTACATCATCCAAAAACTCCGTAGCTCTCTTTGCTCCGCAGACCTTGATGACAACACCGATAAGGTCTCTTAAAGATTTCTTGTTAATTACCTGATTAATAAATCCAATCTCTTTTGGAACTACTTGATTGAAGACAACTCTTCCGGCAGTAGTTTCTTTGATTTCATAACCATTGGACTCATTCATGAGATCTTTTGGAAGTCTTACGTGAATGACAGCGTGCATATCCAGATGCTGTTCATTAATTGCAATTACAACTTCCTCCGGACCATAGAAATACATTCCCTCTCCCTTGACACCTTTCCTTGGCTTTGTGATGTAATAAAGGCCAAGAACCATATCCTGTGAAGGAACGGTAATAGGAGCTCCGTTTGCAGGGTTAAGAATGTTATGAGTACAAAGCATGAGCAACTGAGCCTCAAGAACTGCAGCATTTCCTAACGGCAGATGGACAGCCATCTGGTCACCGTCAAAGTCGGCGTTGAAAGGAGTACATGCAAGAGGATGCAGCTGAATAGCTTTTCCTTCAATCAATTTAGGTTGGAATGCCTGAATACCAAGTCTGTGCAAAGTAGGGGCACGGTTAAGCAAAACAGGATGGCCCTTCATTACGTTCTCAAGAATATCCCAAATAACAGGGTCTTTTCTGTCTACCATTTTCTTTGCGCTCTTGACAGTCTTTACAATACCTCTCTCCAACAATTTGCGGATAATGAACGGTTTGTAAAGCTCAGCGGCAATGAATTTTGGAAGACCGCATTCATGCATCTTAAGTTCCGGACCAACAACAATAACTGAACGTGCAGAATAGTCAACACGTTTACCAAGCAAATTCTGACGAAATCTTCCCTGCTTTCCCTTTAAGGAATCAGACAAAGATTTAAGCGCTCTATTTGCTTCTGTCTTTACTGAATTGGATTTCTTGGAGTTATCAAATAGAGAATCTACAGCTTCCTGCAACATTCTCTTCTCGTTTCTAAGAATCACTTCCGGAGCCTTAATCTCAATAAGTTTCTTAAGTCTGTTATTTCTGATAATGACTCTTCTGTACAAGTCATTCAAATCGGAAGTAGCAAAACGTCCTCCGTCCAGTGGAACAAGGGGTCTTAAATCCGGAGGGATTACAGGGATAACCTTCATAATCATCCACTCCGGCTTATTGATATCTTTTGAATCTCTGAACGCTTCTATAACGCTCAGTCTCTTAAGAGATTCTGCTTTTCTTTGTTGAGACGTCTCATGCTCAAGACTGCTTCTTAATGTATAAGAAAGCTGGTCAAGGTCCAGTTTTGCAAGTAGTTTATAGATGGCATCTGCTCCCATCTCTGCAATAAATTTGTTGGGATCGTCATCTGTCAACTGCTGATTCTCTTTTGGAAGGGTGTCAACAAGTGCCAGATATTCATCTTCAGTAAGAAGATCCAACTCTTTTGTTCCTTTTTCCGCTGCAATACCAGGTTGAATAACCACGTACCTCTCATAATAAATTATAGAGTCCAGCTGCTTGCTCTTAATGCCAAGCAAAGCCCCAATCTTGTTAGGATTAGAACGGAAATACCAGATATGAGCAACCGGAACGGTGAGGGTTATATGGCCCTCTCTCTCTCTGCGGACTTTCTTCTCTGTTACTTCTACACCGCAACGGTCACAGACAATTCCGCGGTAGCGGATTCTCTTATATTTTCCGCAATAGCACTCGTAATCCTTTGTAGGACCAAAGATTCTCTCGCAGAACAATCCGTCTCTCTCCGGTTTGTATGTACGATAGTTAACAGTTTCCGGTTTCAAAACCTCGCCGTGTGATCTCTCCAGAATTTCCTCCGGAGATGCCAGGCTGATCCTAATCTTGCCGAAATTGGTCTTAACTTTATTATCTTTCTTTAAAGGCATATTTATTAATTTTTTAATCTAAGTGAATGCTTAAGCCTAAGCCTCTGAGTTCATGCAACAATACGTTAAGTGACTCTGGAATACCAGGTTGAGGCATGGGCTCACCCTTAACGATTGCTTCATATGCGCGGCTTCTGCCTGTGATATCATCTGACTTGATTGTAAGAATTTCTTGCAGAATATTTGCAGCTCCAAACGCTTCAAGAGCCCAAACCTCCATCTCTCCGAATCTCTGGCCTCCCAGCTGAGCTTTACCGCCCAGAGGCTGCTGAGTAATAAGAGAATAAGGTCCGGTAGAACGAGCATGCATCTTGTCATCTACCATGTGGTCTAGTTTAATCATATATATAACTCCCACTGTAGCAGGCTGGTCAAACATCTCACCCGTGCCGCCATCTCTTAGCCAAGTTGTTCCATATCTTGGAAGTCCTGCCTTGTCTGTGTAATTGCAGATATTCTCCAAAGAAGCGCCGTCAAAAATAGGGGTAGCAAACTTAAGTCCAAGCTCACGCCCGGCCCATCCTAAAACGGTCTCATAAATCTGTCCAAGATTCATACGAGAAGGTACGCCAAGAGGGTTTAAAACAATATCCATAATTGTTCCATCCTCCATGAAAGGCATATCCTCATCGCTAACTATCTTGGCAACGATACCTTTGTTTCCATGGCGTCCTGCAACTTTATCTCCAACCCTAATCTTTCTCTTCTTTGCAAGGTAAACCTTTGCAAGTTGAGTAATTCCGTTTGGAAGCTCGTCGCCGATAGTGATATCATATTTCTTTCTCTTGTTCTGAGAATCCAAAACTTTGTACTGAATTAAGTAGTTGTTGATCAGCGTCTTTATCAAAGTGTTTGCATGCTTGTCGGAAGTCCACTTGGTAGGATTAATATTCTCATAATCAATCTTATCCAAACATTCTCTCTTAAATAAATCTCCCTTAGGGATAATTAGAGTTCCGTACATGTCGCTTATGCCAAGAGATGTTTTCTTGGAGGTAAGAGTCGTGAGCTTATCCAAGAATGAGCCTCTTAACTCCTTAGCCTTTTTCTCAAATTCTTCATCGGCTTTTGCAACTCCGTTCTTCTGAGCAACTTTAAGTTTCTTCCTTTCCGCCTCTGAAATCTTTCCAGAGCCCACTTTCTTAAACAGTCTCTTTCCAATTACGGTACCTGTAAGTGAAGCAGACGCCTTTAATGAAGCATCCTTAACATCACCGGCCTTATCTCCGAAGATTGCCCTTAAAAGTTTTTCCTCAGGAGAAGGGTCAGTCTCGCCCTTGGGAGTGATTTTTCCAATTAGGATATCTCCGGGCTCAACAGAAGCTCCTACTCTGATAATACCGTTTTCATCAAGATTCTTTGTTGCATCCTCGCTGACATTTGGAATATCCTTTGTCAGTTCCTCCGGACCGCGCTTAGTATCACGCACTTCCATGATGTATTCATCTACATGCACAGAAGTGAAAATATCCTCGCGGACCATTCTCTCACTCAAAACAACTGCATCCTCATAGTTGTAACCTTTCCAAGGCATGAAAGCAACCTTCAAGTTTCTACCAAGAGCCAGCTCTCCGTTTTGAGAAGCATAACCCTCAGTCATAATATCTCCCTTCTCAACCTTTTGTCCTTTTCTTACGATAGGTTTCAAGCGGATGGAAGTGCTCTGATTTGTCTTTCTATACATTGGCATCTTGTAAACAGTAACATCAGATGTAAAGCTTACAAACTTCTCATCTTCTGTTCTGTCATACTTGACGTGAATCTCATTTGCATCAACAAAAACAACGTCTCCTTTTCCCTCTGCAGCAATCTGAGTTCTTGAGTCTCTGATGATTGGCTCTTCCAAGCCCGTTCCAACAATAGGAGCCTCAGGGCAAATAATAGGTACCGCCTGACGCATCATGTTAGAACCCATCAACGCACGGTTTGCATCATCGTGCTCCAAGAACGGAATAATTGATGCAGCAAGAGAAGCAATCTGGTTAGGTGCAACATCAATCAAGTGAACCTCTTTCTTTCCTACAACAGGATAATCGGCCTGCCATCTGCACTTGATTCTGTCATCCAAAATTTTTCCGCTATCGTCAAGATTTACATTGGCCTGCGCAACCATTTGATTCTCTTCCTCTTCTGCACTCATATAAACGACTCCGGTAGGTGCAAGGTCAACCACTCCGTTCTCAACTTTTCTATACGGAGTCTCAATAAATCCCAAATCATTTATTCTTGCATAAACGCAAAGAGAAGAGATCAATCCAATGTTAGGACCTTCTGGCGTCTCAATAGGACAAAGTCTTCCGTAGTGAGTATAGTGAACGTCACGTACCTCAAATCCGGCTCTGTCTCTGCTCAGTCCGCCGGGACCCAGGGCTGACAGCCTTCTCTTGTGAGTCATCTCCGCAATAGGGTTGGTTTGGTCCATAAACTGTGACAACTGACTAGTACCAAAGAAAGAGTTGATTACAGAGGATAGGGTTTTTGAATTGATAAGCTCAATAGGGGTGAACACCTCATTGTCCCTCACATTCATTCTCTCCCTAATAGTCCTTGCCATTCTTGCCAGTCCAACGCTGAACTGATTTGCAAGTTGCTCTCCAACCGTACGGACTCTTCTGTTGCTCAAGTGGTCAATATCGTCAACACTTGCCTTTGAGTTAATCAGTTGAATCAAATAGCGGATGATCTCTATAATATCCTGTTTTGTCAACACCCTCACATCCGGAGATGTTGTCAAATTCAATTTCTTATTAAGTCTGTATCTCCCGACAGCTCCCAAATCATATCTCTTGTCCGAGAAGAAAAGTTTTTCTATAACATCCTTTGCAGTAGCTTCATCCGGTGGTTCTGAATTACGCAACTGTCTGTAAGTATAGAAGATTGCGTCTTTCTGAGTGTTGCAGACATCCTTCTGCAAGGTGTTGTAAATTATTGCATATTCCGCAGCACTTGCATCCTCATTGTGAATCAGGATGTAAGAAACGCCGGAATCTATAATTTTATCAATTAAATCTTCCGTTAGAACGGTTTCTCTTTCAACAACAATCTCAGTCCTCTCAATGTACATAACTTCACCGGTATCCTCGTCGGCAAAGTCCTCGTTCCATGTTTTTAATACTCTGGCAGCAAGTGTTTTACCAACGCATTTTGCCAGTTCGGACTTAGTGGCCTTAACTTCCTGTGCAAGTCCGAAAATATTTAATATGTCCTTATCGCCCTCAAAGCCAATTGCTCTAAGCAGCGTTGTGACCGGTAATTTCTTCTTGCGGTCAATATATGCATACATGACATTGTTAATGTCTGTCGTGAACTCAATCCAAGAACCCTTGAAAGGGATAATTCTTGCCGAGTAAAGTTTAGTTCCGTTTGTGTGCATGCTCTGGCCAAAGAATACTCCGGGAGAACGATGCAACTGAGAAACTACGATTCTCTCAGATCCGTTTATGATGAATGTGCCCTGCGGGGTCATGTAAGGAATGGTTCCCAGATAGACGTCTTGGATAACTTGTTCAAAATCTTCATGTTCCGGGTCAGTACAAGACAATTTCAGTTTTGCTTTAAGAGCAACACTGTATGTCAGTCCTCTGTCCAGGCACTCTTCCATGGAGTACCGCGGCGGGTCAATGAAGTAGTCAATAAACTCTAGAACAAAGTTATTGCGCGTATCTCTAATTCCTTTAGGATCTGAATTCTGTGAGAAAACCTCTTGGAAAACCTTATACAATCCCTCATTTTTCCTGTTTTCTGCTGTTGTATCCAACTGGAAGAAATCTTTGAAGGATTTTAACTGCACCTCAAGAAAGTCCGGGTAGTCAAGAAGGGTTTTAGAGGTTGCGAATGAAATTCGCTTATTATTAGTGTTTTGCAACATTGTGTTAAGGTTAGTTGATAATAAACTTAAAAAACGACAAAAAGGTTTAGGGCAAAATGCCCTAAACCTGACTACGTCCTGTTAGGTAGGGAGGGATGAAATAATAAACTTGTTCAAATTAATACTTCAAGTTATTTAATCTCAACCTCTGCACCAGCCTCTTCCAGTTTTGCCTTCAACGCTTCAGCGTCTGCCTTGGATATTTTCTCCTTAACAGCCTTAGGCGCACCGTCAACTAGATCTTTAGCTTCTTTTAGTCCAAGACCTGAAAGCTCCTTGACAGCCTTAACAACCTGTAATTTAGCTTGTCCAGCTGACTTAAGGATAACGTCAAATTCAGTCTTTTCTGCAGCAGCGGGTGCTCCTGCAGCAGCAGGACCGGCAACAGCAACAGCAGCGGCAGCAGGCTCAATGCCATACTCCTCTTTAAGAACTTTAGCTAACTCTTGTACGTCTTTTACTGAAAGATTAACTAAGTCTTCTGCAAATTTTTTAATATCTGCCATGATTTTTAATTTTTTATGTGTTAATAATTATTTCTTCTCTTCTAGCGTTTTTACAATGCCTGCAATCTTGCCGCCGCCCTGTGACTGTAGGGCAGAAATGACATTCTTAACAGGAGACTGCAACAACGAAATGATGTCTCCAATAAGTTCATTCTTGGACTTAATGTTGTAAAGTGCATCAAGATTCTCGGCACCAATGTATGCACAATCCTGAACAAGGGCTCCCTTAAGAGCCGGCTTGCCTTTTCCGTCTGCAGCGCTAAAGGATTTGATAACCTTAGCGGGTGCGTTTGGAACCGTTGTGAACATAATTGCCGATGAACCTTTCATCAAAGGCTCAAATCGTTTAGGCTCCTCTATTTCGCTCTTTTCCAAAGCTTTAGAGAATAGGGTGTTCTTAACTACAAGCAACTTAATTTGCTGTTTAAAGCATGTACGTCTCAACTTTGCAGTCTGAACGGCGTTAAGTCCCTCAATATCTGTAATATAGAAATTGGGGTTCTCCTTAATTAGGGCTGTCAAATCTTCAATAATCTGTGATTTTTTCTCTTTCTTCATAATTTTTCTCCTCAAAATTATTCAGATTCAGCGGCGCCAAATGCCTTAGCATCAATTGCAATACCTGGACCCATAGTTGATGAAATAAAAATGCTCTTAATGTAAGTTCCCTTAAGAGACTGAGGTTTCAATTTAACAACCGTGTTTAAAAACTCTCCGGCATTTTGTGTCAGCTGCTCCGCAGTAAATGAAACTTTTCCTACGCTTGTGCATATAATGCCCTGTTTGTCAACCTTGAAGTCAATTTTACCGGCCTTAATATCCTTAACTGCAGCTGCTAAATCCATAGTTACAGTACCGGTCTTAGGGTTAGGCATTAAACCTCTTGGTCCCAGGACTCTTCCAAGGGCGCCAACTTTAGCCATAACAGTAGGGGTGCAGACAATGACGTCAACGTCAGTCCAGCCTCCCTTTATTTTTTCTACATAATCGTCCAAGCCTACATAATCAGCTCCGGCTTCTTTAGCCTCAGCCTCTTTGTCCGGCGTGCACAATACAAGTACTCTTACCTTTTTGCCTGTTCCGTTAGGAAGGGTAACCACGCCTCTGACCATTTGATTGGCCTTGCGCGGATCTACTCCAAGACGTACAGCAACATCTACCGAAGCATCAAATTTAGTATAGGTAGTCTCCTTTACTAAACTGCAAGCCTCAGCCAACTTGTACTGTTTTCCGGGCTCAACTTTAGCCCCGGATACTTTTTGATTTTTAGTTAGCTTACTCATTGCGTTTGATTTTATTTAACATCGGCAGGGAATGTTCCCTCTACAGTAATACCCATACTTCTTGCAGTACCTGCAACCATCTTCATGGCTGACTTAAGGGTAAAACAGTTAAGATCGGGCATTTTGTCCTCTGCAATTTTTTTAACCTGATCCCAAGTTAATTTGGCAACCTTTTTTCTGTTAGGTTCAGCAGAACCTGACTGAATTTTAGCAACCTCTTTAATCATCACGGCTACAGGAGGTTCCTTTACTACAAAGGTAAAGGACTTATCTGTGAATACGGTGATGATGACGGGAAGCGTCTTGCCGGCTTTCTTTTGGGTAAGCGCGTTAAATTGTTTGCAGAAATCCATAATATTCACTCCTTTAGAACCTAGTGCCGGTCCTACCGGAGGTGAGGGATTTGCTGCACCGCCTTTAATTTGTAATTTAATTAATGCGGCAACTTCTTTAGCCATAATAAATTTATTTATTCTTTAACTACTTGAACAAAGTTAAGCTCCAGAATAGTCTTTCTTCCAAAAATCTTAACCATAACTTTCAACTTCTTCTTGTCTTCCAAGATATCGTCAATTGTTCCGTCAAAACCATTGAAAGGACCATCGATAACTTTTACAGGTTCGCCTTTAACAAATGGCGCTGCATTCTCCTCTTCTTTTTCAGCCATTTCATCTACTTTTCCAAGCAACTGATAGACCTCGGAGTCGCGCAAAGGAACAGGTTCTTTCTCCTTGCTACCCTTCTTGATAATCTCCGTCAGGAAACCCGACACGAAAGGTATATCACGGATAATATGTTGAATTTCACCCGTTAGGCAGGACTCAATGAAAATATATCCCGGAAAACAAATCTTGTTGGTGATATATTTCTTCTCGTTCTTTACTTTGTAGACTTTCTCGGTCGGAACAAGGACTTGAGTTACATAATCTTCTTTGTTGAGTCTTTTAATCTCATTAATTATGTACTCCTGAGCCTTCTTTTCTTTTCCGCCTTGCGCTCTTACAACGTACCATTTTTTTGCCAGCTCACTCATTATAAAACTGTTATTAATCTGTTAAGCAAATTAGTAAAGCATATTATAAATGGCCGTCATTATGTTCTTGAACGCAATGTCCATCAAGAATATAAGCACTGCAAATATTAGTGTTGTCACCATTACCACAATAGCTGAATTCTGCAACTGCGCCCAAGTAGGCCAGGTGACCTTCTTGGTCAACTCTGTATAAGCCTCTTTAAGATTATAACTTACTTTGTTCATTTAAATTTTAATTATGGACTCAGCAATTGGAAGCTTTGCATTGTCCTATTAAAACGTGAATCAAATCGTAACATCTGATTCAGTGCAGGGACAGAGCGATTCGAACGCCCATCAGCGGTTTTGGAGACCGCGATTCTACCCTTGAACTATGTCCCTAAACTAACCCCTGCGCCTCATCCTTTTATACTTTGCAAAAGTCTAAGACTCAGGGATTTTATAGATGCTAAACTATCGGGAGCAAAATAATGTCCCCGACAGACTATTCTA
Organism: Bacteroidales bacterium; assembly: GCA_028704975.1. Taxonomy (GTDB): domain Bacteria; phylum Bacteroidota; class Bacteroidia; order Bacteroidales; family UBA932; genus Egerieousia. The sequence continues at coordinate 11,424 of JAQWEK010000006.1, forward strand.
GTATCTTGGTTACCTGTCCGGCGCCTACAGTTCTGCCGCCCTCACGGATAGCGAACTTAAGTCCTTCTGACAAAGCAACTGGGTAGATTAACTCTACTTGGATAGTTACGTTATCACCAGGCATTACCATCTCAACTCCCTGAGGAAGATCAATCTCTCCGGTTACATCCATAGTACGGATGAAGAATTGAGGACGATATTTATTCTTGAATGGAGTGTGACGGCCGCCTTCCTCTTTCTTCAAGACGTAAATCTGCGCCTCGAATTTCTTATGAGGAGTAACTGAACCGGGCTTTGCAACAACCATTCCTCTCTTAAGGTCTTTCTTGTCAATACCTCTTAGAAGCAAACCAACGTTATCGCCTGCCTCACCTTCATCAAGAATCTTGCGGAACATCTCGACACCTGTTACGACGGTCTTTTTAGGCTCGTCGCCAAGTCCGATAAGTTCAACCTCATCACCAACCTTGACAATACCTGTCTCAATTCTACCTGTAGCAACCGTGCCACGGCCTGTGATTGAGAAGATATCCTCTATAGGCATCAAGAACGGTTTCTGATTATCACGAACAGGAAGCGGAATGTACTCATCGACAGCAGCCATAAGATCCATAACCTTCTCTTCCCATTTCTTGTCTCCGTTAAGGGCTCCAAGAGCTGAACCTCTAATGACAGGGGCATTGTCTCCGTCATACTGATAGAAAGAAAGAAGCTCTCTAACTTCCATCTCTACCAAGTCTAGCATTTCAGGATCGTCAACCAAGTCAACCTTGTTAAGGAATACAACAATCTTAGGAACGTTTACCTGACGTGCCAATAGAATGTGCTCTCTTGTTTGAGGCATAGGACCGTCGGTAGCAGCTACAACTAGGATTGCGCCATCCATTTGTGCAGCACCTGTAACCATGTTCTTTACATAGTCAGCATGCCCCGGGCAGTCAACGTGAGCATAGTGACGGTTAGCCGTCTGATACTCAACGTGTGCGGTGTTAATGGTAATACCGCGCTCCTTCTCCTCAGGAGCATTATCAATCTGATCAAAAGTCTTGATCTCATCGTCTCTGGAGAAACCTCTCTCTGCAAGTACCTTGGTGATAGCTGCAGTTAAAGTGGTTTTGCCGTGGTCAACATGGCCAATTGTACCAATGTTAACATGGGGTTTATCCCTTTTAAATACTTCTTTTGCCATAATAATATATTATTAATTAATATTAATTTCGAAACAATGCCCTTCTAATCTCCTGATAATCAATGCCAAGTTGAGCCGACATCGGGACTTGGACCCGAGACCTCTTCCTTACCAAGGAAGTGCTCTACCTCTGAGCTACGTCGGCCTTCTTAGAGCGGAAGACGGGGTTCGAACTCGCGACCCTCAGCTTGGAAGGCTGATGCTCTACCAACTGAGCTACTTCCGCGGTAAAAATTTTGTGGAGAGGGAAGGATTCGGACCTCCGAAGGCATAAGCCAGCAGATTTACAGTCTGCCCCAGTTGGCCACTTTGGTACCTCTCCGGTTGCACAAAAAAATAGAGCCGATGGAGGGATTCGAACCCCCGACCAGCTGATTACAAATCAGCTGCTCTGGCCAACTGAGCTACATCGGCATTAAAAAATGCCTTTTTTTGAAGGACTGCAAAGGTAGAATTTTTGAATTAAAACACAAAACTTTTTGATATATTTTTTGTTTTGGCTCAATTTTTCGTTGCTGCCAATATTGATTTGCTTATTGAGTCCGCATCCAGGCCGCATTCAATAAGTTGTTCATTCACAGTTGAATGTTCAATAAAACGATCCGGAATTCCAAGGCCGGTTATCTTTATGTTATCAATACCCTTTCCGACAATGTATTCACAGACAGCCCCATACAAGCCTCCTATTACAGTACCGTCCTCTACAGTAACAATTTTTTTACAGTTATTTAACGCCTCATCTATTGCTGACTTGTCTAGAGGTTTCAAAAATCTCATGTTATAGTGAGCAACGCTAATATTCTCTTTTTCAGCAATTTCAATTGCTTTCTCAACATTGTTCCCGATAGTTCCTATAGACAGTACGGCAATGTCCTTTCCCTCTTTTATCTTAACAGCTTTCCCAATTTCTATTTTGTTAAAATCTTTTGGAAGTTTCAAACCTTGACAGCAGCCTCTCGGGTAACGGATGGATATTGGACCTGTGTACTCGGGAAGAGATGCGGAATAGAGCATATCTTGCAATTCTATTTCATTGAGCGGCGCCATTTCTGTGATATTGGGAACGATGCGCAGATATGATAAATCAAATGCGCCCTGATGTGTGGCACCGTCTTCTCCAACAAGCCCCCCTCTGTCTATACAGAAAATAACTTTCAAATTTTGCAGTGCAACATCGTGAATAATCTGATCATAAGCACGTTGCATGAAAGATGAATATATGTTGCAAAATGGCAGCATACCTCCTGCGGCAAGACCTGCGGAAAAAGTTACGGCGTGCTCTTCTGCAATTCCCACATCAAATGTTCTCTCCGGAAATACTTTAAGCATGTCGCATAACTGACCGCCGCTTAACATTGCCGGAGTGATACCTACAATTTTGTCATTTTCTTTTGCAAGTCTGACAATAGTTTGTCCAAAAATGTTCTGATATTTAAGGGGTTGTCCCGCTTTTGAGATTCTCTCTCCTGTCTCTACGTCAAACTTTCCCGGTGCGTGCCAGATGCTTTGAGCCTTCTCTGCCGGTTCATATCCTTTGCCTTTTAGTGTTCTTATGTGCAGCAGTTTAGGCCCTTTAAGGTCTTTTAGATTTGTTAAAGTTGTGATAAGCTCTCCTATATCATTGCCATCTATTGTGCCAAAATATCTGAAACCAAGTCCCTCAAACACAGAGCCGTGCTTAACTACGGCAATCTTTGTGCTCATTGCAAATTTTTGCAGTATTGCTCTAAGTTTTCCGTTGCCTACTTTGTTCCAAATATCATTTTTGATTCTGTTATAAGTAGGTGACGTGGTGATTTTGACAAGATAGTTGTGCATTGCACCAACGTTTTTGTCTATGGCAATTTGATTATCATTTAGTATGACAAGAATGTTTGTTTTGGAAACGCCGGCATTATTTAATCCCTCAAAAGAAAGACCGCCTGTTGCGGCGCCGTCGCCGAGCACAGCCACAATCTTTATGTCTTCACCCTTCAGCTTTGCAGCAGTTGCAAGTCCCAGAGCTGCTGATACAGAGGTTGATGCGTGCCCCACTCCAAATGCGTCATACGGACTCTCGCTCATTTTTGGGAATCCGCTGGGACCGTTCTTTGTTCTGTTATTTTTGAACTCTTCTCTCCTGCCTGTGAGAATTTTGTGGGCATAAGCCTGATGTCCTACATCCCAAACAATTTTATCATTTGGAGTATCAAATACATAGTGAAGAGCAACCGCAAGTTCTACCGCCCCCAAAGAGGCTCCCAGATGTCCGGGATTCTTTGCGCAACACTCGGTGATGTATTCTCTTAACTCTTTGCACAGTCTGACAAGCTCTCCTGTGTTAAGTCCTTTTAAGTCTTTAGGTGAATTAATTTTCTCTAACATGTCCCCTCTTTATTACCTAAAATTCAAAGGTACGATTTTAAAACTATTTTGCCGCAAAGTAAAATTAAAGATTTTGCGGTTTGGAATAAAAGCAATAAATTGTCGCGTTTTTTGGGGTTCCGGATGGATTTGAAAATAAACAACATAAAAATACAATAAATGACTAATGTACAAAAATTAATGAACGACAGCTTTGTTGCTCGTTGGGCGGCACTGATACTCATCGCCTTGATGATGTTCTTTGGATATATGTTTGTGGATGTGATGTCCCCGCTGCAGACAATGCTGGAAACACAAAGAGGTTGGACTCCGGATGTTTTTGGAACATACGCAGCTTCTGAATATATATTAAACGTATGCGGATTTTTAATCCTTGCAGGTATTATCCTGGATAAGTGCGGCGTAAGGTTTACAGGCACACTCTCTGCTTCTTTAATGGTGATTGGCGCATCAATCAAATTTATAGGAATTAGCGACTGGTTCCAAACTACAAATTTCTGCGCATGGCTAAATACTTGGTGGACAGCACTTCCTGCAAGCGCAAAATTATCTTGTCTTGGCTTTATGATTTTCGGCAGCGGTTGTGAGATGGCCGGAATTACTGTTTCTAAAGCTATTGCAAAATGGTTTAAAGGAAAAGAGATGGCACTTGCAATGGGAATAGAGATGGCGATTGCGCGTCTTGGCGTGTTTGCAGTATTTTCTATTTCTCCGCTTATTGCCAATTCTCATTTTTGGCAGAACCTTTGCGGAACACCTGTTGTTGCGCCGGTTGCATTTTGCACAGTACTACTCTTGATTGGCTTGATTAACTTCCTGGTTTTCAGAGTTATGGATAGTAAGTTTGACAAACAGCTTGGAGCTATGTCAACCGGAGAGCCGGAGGAAGAATTTAAGATTGGCGATCTTGGAAAAATTTTCGGCAGTAGAATGTTCTGGATTGTTGCGCTTCTTTGCGTGCTTTATTATTCAGCAATTTTCCCATTCCAGAGATATGCAACTAACTTCCTTGAGAGCACTCTGAATATCCCGACGGAAACTGCAGCCAATTTGTTCCACTGGTTCCCGATCTTGGCTATGGTTCTGACTCCGTTTCTTGGTTCATTTATTGATTATAAAGGCAAAGGGGCGTCTATGCTTCTGTACGGTTCTTTGATAATGATTATCTGTCACTTATCATTTGCATTCTTGCTGCCGGCTTATCCAAAACAATGGCTTGCGCTATTAATTATTGTAGTACTTGGAGTATCATTCTCTTTGGTCCCCGCATCATTGTGGCCAAGCGTGCCAAAGATTATAGACAGACAAATTTTAGGAAGTGCTTATGCACTTATATTCTGGATCCAGAACATAGGACTTTGCTTTGTTCCTAAGATTATCGGTAATGTGCTAAATGCTGTTAATCCCGGAGTTGCAGAGGCTCGTCAGGCGGCGGAGCAAGCTCATCAGGCACTTCCTGCATATAATTACACAGTCCCTATGATTATTTTTGCATCATTTGGAGTTGCCGCATTTATTCTAAGTTTCTGGTTAAAAGCTGAGGATAAACGCAAGAAGTACGGCCTGGAACTTCCTAATATTCAGAAGAAATCTGCTGAGGCCTAAATATTAGAGCAGAGCTTTGCTGACTATAATATCCTAAAAACTCAAATATATAAAATGGAGAAAGCCATAAAATTACTAAGAGATTCAAAAAGCGCTCGCTGGCTGGTACTTGCCTGTCTGGTAGTTCCAATGTTTGCGTCCTACTTTTTTGATGACATGTTCTCTACGGTGTCTCATATTTTCAAGACTCCGGAATTTGTTCAGTTGGCCTGGAATTCACAAGATTACGGCTTTTATGCCGGCGGTTATTCATTCTTGTGCGTTTGGGGCGGCTTGATTATTTGCGGAATGCTTCTTGATAAATGGGGCGTTCGTTTTACAGGTTCATTATTTGTAGCCATGATGGTTGGCGGTGCCGGAATTGTTGCTTATGCAATCAGCGGCTGTTTTAACGGCAGCGAACTTCATAACTGGATGGCTGGATTCACCGCAAAACCCTCATTAGTACTGGCTTATATTGGTTGTACATTGTTCGGGCTCGGCAGTGAAATTGCCGGAGTTGCGGTGACGCGGTCAATTGCCAAATGGTTCAAAGGAAAAGAAATGGCCTTGGCAATGGGACTTCAGCTTTCAATTGCGCGTCTTGGTACAGCTCTTGCTTTTGTATTTGCACCCACTTTGGTTGGTCTTACAGATGCTCCCGGCAAGTTTTATTCTTTTGCCGATACAGGAAAGCCGGCACTTGTAGGTCTTGGAATTATGGCGGTTGGAATTGTGTTGTGGAGTTTATTTATCACGATGGATTTTCGTCTGGATAAACAGACGGGAGAGACTGATAAAAAGGAGATTAAAGAGGAGGATAAGTTTAAGTTTTCTGACATTTTTAAAATTTTGACAAACAAGCATTACATCCTTGTCTCTTTGCTTTGCGTTTTCTTCTATTGCTGTATTATTTCATTCAAAAAGTTTGGTACGTCAATTCTTATTCCTCGTTTTGGAATAGATTTGGAGGTTGCAAAATGGATGATTGCAATGATCCCTTTCTTTACGGTAATTTTTACTCCGTTATTTGGCTCTCTTGTGGATCATAAGGGAAAGGGGACAACATGGATGATACTTGGTTCATGCGTAGTACTTCTTGCACACCTTTTAATATGCTTTGCACCGGGCGGTTCTCATTTCTGCGGTTATGCGGCAATTGCTCTTTTGGGCGTTGGATATTCATTGGTCCCGGCTGCGATGTGGCCGTCTATTCCAAAGATTATTCCGGAGAAAAATCTTGGTTCCGCATACTCTTTGATTTATTGGATTCAGAATATGGGAATGTTATTAGTTCCAATATTTGTAGGCGGTATATTAAAGAAATATATAATTGATGCTAACAATGTTTCACAGCAAGTCAGCGCTGCGGTTCATGCAGAGTATCTGTTTATAGGTCTTGGTATTGTGGCTGTAACTGTTTCTATTTTGCTTGCAAAATCTTCTAAGAAAAATCCTCAACTGCATTTGGATGATCCCAATAAAGTTAAGAAGGCTGCGTAAATAAAGATACCGCTTAAGCGGTGATTATTAATAGAATAAAAAGGCGATCAAAATATTTTGACCGCCTTTTTATTCTTTAAAATCCGGAGTTCTTATGTTCAAGATTTTGTGTTCCTGTGTTTAGGATATTGTGCTCTTAATAAATATCCGTCTCGTTATCTCTCTTTCTCCTTCTCATTATCTTTCTCTTTTTCTGCCTCTGCTTTTGCTTCTGCTTTTATATTAGGTTCTTGTAAGCCGTAATGCTTTCTCCCATTTAAAGACTTTAAGCAAAAAGCCAGAATAATTGCAATTGAGCATGTGATTGCAAAGGTCAGCATAGGCAGTACGTAATTATATTTTGGATTCTCCGGATATCTTACAGGTAATGCTGCATTATAAGTGGATAAAATACAGTATTTATTTAATATCCAGCCTATAAGCATAGGAACTCCCCATAGGCCTATGTTCTGGATATAGTAGGTTAGCGCCATTGCCGTTCCGAATTGTTTTTCCGGAATTATTTTGGCAAGGGACGGCCACATTGCGGAAGGGAGCATTGCAAAACCAATTCCCAAAAGAATCATCAAAATTATGGCAATCCAAGGAGCGTGAGTAAACGGAAGAGCAAAGAATAAATGCACGCCTGTTATGAGCACAGCTCCAAAAATCATCAGGTCCGCTCCATGTCCGTATTTGTCATAAATTCTTCCAAATAAAGGAGTTAAAATGATGCATCCAAACGGTAGAATTGCAGGAATGGCACCGGCCCATTTTTCCGCCACACCAAATTTGTTAACCATGAGAGATGAAGCAAACTGGTAGAAAGGGGAAACCGCTGCGTAAAAAATCAGACACAAAAATGCAATCAGCCAAAATCCCGGATTAGTAACAATAGCTTTAACATCTTTAAGAGAGAATGCGTCATCTTCTGTCTCTCCAGCCGCTAATTTGTTTTCCGCCAGCTGTTTATCCAAACGCTTGTCTTGGATGCAATAGAAGAAGAAACAAACCAGCGCTATGCCAAGGAGAATAAGCGCAAACATTACCGATGCGCTAACATTGCCGTAATGTGCTGCAATTAAAGGAGAAACCGTAAGAGCAAGGGCGGATCCAAGTCTTGCAAGCGCAAGCTGAAGACCCATTGCCATGGCCATCTCCTTACCTTTGAACCACTTAACAATAATCTTGCTCACAGTTATTCCCGCAACCTCAGAACCAACTCCAAAAATTCCAAATCCTATGACAACCCATATTACCTGTTTTTTCATGTGCGCCCCGACAAAATAGCCAAGATTTTGCGCGCCTGTAGCGGGGTCAATAACGGGTATGCAAGTTATTGCGTAGTACTTAATTGCAATACCTATTACCATAAGAACGCATGATAACATTCCGGTAAATCTTACTCCTTTTTTGTCCAGAATAAAACCGCCGAATATTAGCATGCCAAGGAAAACATTGAAGATAGAATAAGAACCGGCAAACCAGCCGAATTCAATGCTGTTCCAAAGATTGTTTTCCTCAAGCATTGTTTGCAGAGGAGCAAAGATATCAGAGGTGACGTAAGCTGCAAACATCACCAACGAGATTATAAGCAAGGCTAACCATCTAGCTGCAGCAGAATCTCTTAAGGTTTTTTTTATAGTATCCATTTGGGAAAGCTCACCCGGGGAAGTTATCTCTTTGACGCTTTTTGTTTCTTTCTGACTATGGTTTGACTTCTGTCGGGACCTACGGAAATGACACTTATAGGTACTTGTAACTCTTTCTCTATGAAGCTAATATATTGTTTGTATGCGGCAGGGAAGTCACTGTCCTTTTTGCATTTGCTGAGATCTTTTTTCCAACCTTTGAACTCTTTGTAAACCGGTTCAATTTTGGCGTATGTGTCATAAGGGACTCTATCGGTTTTTTGTCCGTCCACTTTGTATGCAACTGCAACTTTAATCTTGTCAAAAGTGTCCATGACATCTGCTTTCATCATGATAAGACTTGTTACGCCGTTAAGCATAATGGCATACTTAAGTGCCGGAATATCAAGCCATCCGGTTCTTCTTGGACGTCCGGTTGTTGCGCCAAATTCACATCCTCTTTGTCTTAGCTCTTCTCCTGTTTTGTCAAGCAATTCTGTAGGGAAAGGACCCGCGCCAACTCTTGTGCAGTACGCTTTGAAAATTCCGTAAACCTTTCCAATCTTAAGAGGGGAAAGTCCAAGGCCTGTGCATGCGCCTGCGCAAATAGTTGAGGATGAGGTTACAAAAGGATACGCACCAAAATCTACATCCAGCAAAGTTCCCTGAGCCCCCTCCGCAAGAGCATTCTTTGTTTTAAGATATTTATTCAGTTCATATTCACTGTCTACAATCTGGAACTTCTTAAGATAATTTACAGCATCCATCCACTCTTTCTCATGTTCTTCTGTATTGTATTGGAAATCAAATTGCTTAAGAAATATTTTATGTTTCTCCTTAAGTGCGTTGAATCTGTCTTTGAAATCTTTTGCAAGAATATCTCCAACTCTCAATCCGTTGCGTCCTGTTTTATCCATGTATGTCGGTCCGATTCCCTTAAGAGTAGAACCAATCTTGGTCTTTCCTTTGGAGGCCTCTGAAGCTGCGTCAATAATTTTATGGGTAGGCAAAATTAAGTGCGCCTTCTTAGAGATTATAACTCTCTTGGTAACAGGTACTCCCAGAGCTTCAATTCCTTTACATTCTTCTCTGAAAATAATAGGGTCAAGCACAACGCCGTTGCCTACAATGTTGATAGTATTTTTTCTGAACACACCGGCGGGAACAGAATGAAGAACAAATTTTTTGCCCTCAAAATTCAAAGAATGTCCTGCGTTAGGGCCCCCCTGGAACCTGCAGATTACCGGATAATTTTTTGCAAGAACGTCAACAATTTTTCCCTTGCCCTCGTCTCCCCACTGTAGTCCTAAAACAACATCAACTTTCATAAGCGCTAAATATTTAATTGTTAATTTTTAATTTTTTCAAATTAGAACGGAAGATCATCTGTTGTGTCATCCTCTCCGGGGAAATCCTGATTTACAGGTGGCTGCTGTTGCTGAGGCTGAGGCGCTTGAGTTGAATGCTGAGGCACATATCCGCCTTGAGATGCGGGGTTATCAGATTTTCTTCCAACAAGCTGCAATGTGTCTGCGTAAATTTCAGTTACATACCTTGTCTGGTTATTTTGGTCTGTATAATTTCTTGTTCTAATTTTACCCTCTATGTACACTTGAGTGCCTTTCTTTACATACTTCTCAACAATATCCGCTAATGCTCTCCAACACACAATGTTATGCCATTCTGTCTTTTCCTGCGCCGCACCGCTTCTATCTTTAAATCTCTCTGACGTTGCAAGCGTAAAGTTTGCGACGGATGCTCCACTTTCCAGATGTCTAACCTCCGGATCTTTGCCAACATTTCCCAATAAAATTACTTTGTTTACAGACATATTTTTAGATTTTTTTGATTGCGTAAAAGTACTCTTAAATTATTGATTCTGCAAAACTTCTCATCCTCTCCGCATCCGGCTTTCTACCGGTAAAAAGCTCAAATCCGGGTATAGCTTGGTTGACCAGCCATTCCAGCCCGCCTATGTAATTTGGAGCGCTTGGAAATGACGGGTTTTTATAGTTTGCCTCAATTAGTAAAACTCCCGACAGGTCGCTCTTTTTTAATTCTTCTACTGTCAGCGGCAGCGCATATACCACAACGGAAACGCGTTTAACAATATCCGCCGCCTCATTCAGACCGGCAAATTCAGCTCCGATTTTTGTCGCAAATTCTTTTGCCTTATCTATGCTTCTGTTTGCTATAAAGACCTCAAATCCAGAATCTTTTAGTGCAAGGGCGGCTGCTTTCCCTGCACCGGCACAACCAACGCACAAGGCTGCCCGCATATTTTGCGGCTCAGTACCTCGCCGCAAAATTTTGTGGTTTAACGCGCTTTGCGCGGAGATGCACGCTCCCTCCGGGAGCGGCCTGCGGCTTAATAAATATTTATTAATAATTCTTCTCACCGCCCAATAATCGGTGTTGTAGGAATAGACTTCGCTTGCCTTGAATATTAGGGTGTTGGCGGCACATAACTTTGAGGTTACGGTGTCCGGTCGCGTGACGTATTGCATCACGGATTCTTTGAAAGGTGCCGTGACATTTATGCCGCTGTATCCGCCGTCGTGAACTTTTTGCATTGCCTCTTCTACGCTCTGGGCTTCAATGAGTTCGTATTCGTCTGTATTTTCGCGGTAGGCTCTTTTGAACAAGGCCGGGCTTAAAGAGTGTTTTATCGGATTTCCTATGAGGGCGAATTTTGCCATTAATTTTATCTGGTAAATATTATAATATATTGGTTACCAATTGATATGAGAAAATTTTTGTAGGAACAAGGACAGGTGGTATCCGTCTCCGAATCCGTGGTGGATTTTTACAGAGACCGGCATCATGATTCTATTGCCGCTTTTATAAAACTTTCCGGTTACTATGTGCGGAAATGAGGCATCGAAAGGTGAAAAGGGCTCTGCAACCGCCGTAAAATTTACCCAAGGGACACAGGAAAAGCAGATAAGATTTCCATGCATATTATCCGCCCCAAGGTTGAGACCGTTCGACATTTCGGCCTGATTTTCAGTTTTTCTGGCCTCCTTTATGAAAGAGTCTATATCGCTATTGTTGTTAAACCAGACAAAAGCCAGTGTCTTGTTTCTCTTTCTAAGATATGTCGGGCCAATACTTGTATTATCATACAGATAAACTTCCCCGTTTTCTATTCTGTATCTGAAATTTTCTATGTCGTCCGCAATCTTTAATGTGTTGTAAAGGGTTGTCATGTAAAAGGAACGTCCCGTGCTTTGTGCGTAATCGTACACCTCGGTAACGTCTACGTCCGCAAGCACTCCTCCCATGGGATATTTAAACTTTGAGAAGTACTCGTATACTTCTTTGCGTTCCCATTTTTGAATATCTATCTTCGTTTTCATTATTTATTCTTGTTTATATCCGACGATCTTTGTCTAAGTGCCTCGTAACATAAAATAGCCGCTGATACAGAGACGTTTAGCGAGTCAAGTTTTCCAAGCATAGGAATCATTATTTTCTCGCTTGCCGCCTTTCTCCAAAAATCCGTAAGACCTTTTGCCTCATTCCCCATCACAATTGCGCAGCCTCTCCTCATATCTGTATTGTAATATAATTTTGAGTCCTGCAATTGAGCCGTGTAAATGACTATATTATTCTTTTTAAGCCATTTATAGGCTTCTTCATTGGTGCAGCAGATAACGTTTTGAGTAAATATCCCTCCAAGACTTGCGCGGATTAAGTTGGGATTGTAAAGATCAGTTAGTTCATCACATATTAACACTCCGTCTGCTCCGCAAGCGTCTGCCGTTCTTAAAAGCGCACCTAGATTTCCGGGTTTCTCAATGCTTTCAACTACCAGAATAAGAGGCTGATAGTTGCCTTTCTCATCACACTTGACTTGAAGGTTTATATCCTCCAGCCTTTTTTTCTTCTCTTTAACAATTGCTACAATTCCCTCTGTACCTGCGCGATAAGCAAGCTTGGCATAGACATCTTCTGTTACTTCAAAACAGATTTCATCTATGGCGTATTTTTTTATTTCATTAAAATTTTTCTCAGAAATTATTTTGGGGCAATAGAAAACGGTGCGCAACTCGTATCCTGCGTTGATGCAATCCAAAACTTCTCTAACTCCTTCTACAACAAATAAATGCTTTGTTCTGCGCTCTTTAGATTTCTCATAAAGCTCAAGAGCCTCTTTAATTTTTGGATTTTTTAAAGAGGTTATAAGATTTCTATCACCATCCGGAGCCATTAGTTATCTGTCGGGAGTAAAATTATTTATACTGTTCCGCCTTCATCTGAGGGAAGAACAAAACATCCTGAATAGAGGTCTGGTTGGTCATGAACATTGTCAGACGGTCCATCCCGATTCCCATTCCGCTTGTAGGGGGCATCCCGTATTCAAGAGCGCGGATGAAATCCATGTCAATATACATAGCCTCGTCATCGCCCTTGTCCTTCAGACGCAGCTGATCTCTAAATCTTTCCAGTTGGTCAACCGGGTCATTCAGTTCACTGTATGCATTTGCAAGTTCCTTGCCGCAAACAAACAGTTCAAATCTCTCAACAAGAGTGTCATCATCTCTCTTTCTCTTTGTAAGGGGAGAGGTCGCGACAGGATAGTCGGTTACAAATGTTGGCTGGATAAGATTTTTCTCACAGAACTCTCCAAACAGAGCATCAATCAGTTTGCCAGCTCCAAAGTTTGGATCAACCTGAACTTTCAATTTCTTGCACGCATCCAGCAACTGCGTCTCATCCATGCCCGTGATATCTACGCCGGCATACTCCTTAATTGCTTCAATCATAGGCAGTCTGCGGTATGGTCCCTTAAATTCAACCTCTTGATCTCCAATTTTTAGCTTGGTGGTGCCGTTGACCGCCACTGCAACTCTTTCCAACATCTGTTCAACAAATCTCATCATCCAGTTGTAATCTTTGTAGGCAACGTAAATTTCCATTGCTGTAAATTCCGGATTGTGGGTACGGTCCATTCCCTCATTTCTGAAGTCTTTGCTGAACTCAAAAACCCCCGGATAACCACCAACTATAAGTCTCTTCAAATAAAGTTCATCCGCAATTCTCAAATACAGGTCCATATCCAAAGTGTTGTGATGTGTTACAAATGGACGTGCATTAGCTCCTCCGGGAATTGGCTGAAGAATGGGGGTCTCCACTTCCAGACAACCGTTCTCATTAAAGAAGTTGCGCATTGTGTTGTAAATCTTTGTTCTCTTAACAAAGACATCTCTTGTCTTAGGATTAACAACCAAATCTACATACCTCTGGCGGTAGCGCAATTCGGGATCTGCAAATGCATCATAGACTGTGCCGTCTTTCTCCTTAACAATGGGAAGAACTCTAAGTGATTTGCAAAGAAGTTTTATCTCTTTTACGTGAATGGTTTTCTGCCCCGTCTGAGTTACAAAAGCGTATCCCTTTACGCCGATGAAATCTCCGATGTCCATAAGTTTCTTAAAAACAGTGTTATACATCATCTTGTCCTCTCCCGGACAAACCTCATCTCTTTTGACGTAAGCCTGTACTCTCCCAAAATAATCTTGTATCTCTATAAATGAAGCTGCACCCATGATTCTGCGGCTCATCAACCTTCCGGCCAGGCAAACATTCTGGAAATGCTCATTATTTTTATCATTCTCTTCTGCCTCCGGGTTAAACGCTTCCATAATCTCTTTGGATGATGTGTTAACCGGGTATTCTTCTGCGGGATACGGGTTAATTCCCAATTTCCTAAGTTCTTCCAGTGACTGACGTCTTATTTGTTCCTGTTCATTAAGATTCTGTTCCATCTTTATTCTGTTAATAATAAATTATTTAGGGCCTTTTTCCAAAAGGGCAAATTTAATATTTTTCTATGATAAATGAAATATATTCTTTACATTTGCTATTTGACGATGGATGTAAAAAACATAGAGAAGAAGTGGGTACTTAAAGAGCCGGGCAACCCCCTTTACACAAGGCAACTTATGCAGGACCTTGGTGTTGATGAGGTTCTGGCAAACCTTCTGGTACAGAGGGGAGTAAGAGATTATACAGAGGCCAGAGATTTCTTCCGACCCGATTTGAAAATGCTTCATGACCCTTTCTTAATGAAAGACATGGACGCTGCCGTTGAACGCGTTCATTCTGCCGTTGAGAAAGGAGAGAATATTCTGATTTACGGTGATTATGACGTTGACGGAACATCTGCCGTTTCCCTTGTTTATTCTTTCTTAAAAACTCTAACCAACAGGATTGACTATTATATTCCCGACAGATATGATGAGGGATACGGTATCTCTTTTCACGGAGTAGATTGGGCGGCTGAGCGTAAAGTGAATCTTGTAATTGCACTTGACTGCGGCATAAAAGAGGTTAATTCTGTCAAGTATGCAAAAGAGAAGGGAATAGATTTCATAATTTGCGACCACCATTTGCAGGGCGATGTTCTTCCTCCGGCGGTTGCAGTTCTTGACCCGAAACGTTCCGATTGCGACTACCCTTTTGATGACCTGTCGGGATGCGGAGTGGGATTTAAATTAGTGCAGGGTTACGCACAGAAATATGAAATTCCTTTTGAGAAGATTGAGACTTTGCTGGATTTGGTGGCGGTGAGTATAGCTGCTGATTTGGTGTCGGTTACAGGGGAGAACAGAGTGCTTGCATATTTTGGATTAAAGAGGTTAAACGAGGCGCCGCGTAGGGGGCTTCTTGCAATGATAAAACTTTCCGGACTGGAGAAGCATAAGATTACCATTGATGATATTGTATTTAAAATCGGTCCAAGAATTAATGCTGCGGGCAGAATGGAGAGCGGCAGGACGGCCGTGGATTTACTGACTTCTCAGAATGAGGCTGATGCCACAAAGTTTGGGATGGAAATTAATGATCACAATAACGATCGTAAAAATATTGACCGCGAGATTACAAAAGAGGCTGTGGAAATTGTGAAGAAGGAGCACGATTTTGACAAATTGAATTCTACGGTTGTTTACAATAAAGGATGGCATAAAGGAGTTGTCGGAATTGTTGCAAGCCGCTTGGTAGAAGCATTTTACAGACCCACGATAGTTCTTACAAAATCTTCCAACGGTTTTGTTACGGGTTCCGCCAGAAGTATTCCCGGTTTTGATTTGTATGAGGCTATTGAGTCTTGTTCGGATTTGCTTGAGAATTTTGGCGGCCATGTTTATGCGGCGGGTCTTACACTTAAGGAGGAGAATCTTCCGGAGTTTAAGAGACGCTTTGAAGAGATTGTCACTAAGAAGATTACAAAGGAGATACTTACTCCTATTATAAATGCGGATTCTTTCCTGGAGTTCCGCCAGATTACTCCAAAGTTCTTTAGACTTTTAAATCAGTTTCAGCCTTTCGGTCCCGGGAATCTTTCTCCCGTGTTTATTACGGAGAATGTTTATGACAACGGAAACGGCAGAAAGGTAGGCAGTTACAACGGCCATTTGAAATTGGAACTTATCCAGGAGGATGAACCTTATCGCCCTCTTTCTGCGATTGCATTTAACATGTCTGATTACTTTGATCATTTGGAGGCGGGCAATCCAGTGGATATCTGTTACTCAATTGCGGAGAATTTCTACCGCAGCAGCATTGCCAATGTTCAGCTGAGAATCAAGGATATACGGGAACGCAACGATTTTAGGTTCTAGGACGACCGTTTGGGGTGGTGTGTAATTAATCAACTTATTTTTGGCCATCCGGAGGCGCTTAAAATTTTTTTTGCTATGGCCGGCTTGTCCCAGATGGTAGTATCAACTTGAATTTTTGAGCATTGTAAGTATGCCGGCTCACGAATTGTTAGCATGGTTTTTATCCATGTTTCAGTATCTGTTTCTCCTTTGGCGGCAAAGACGGGGCGTTGACTTGCCGTGTCTTTTAAGCGAAATGCTAATTCTTTGATTGTGCAAGTCATATAGACGCAAAAAGTTTTTTCTTTTATAAGCATGTTGCATTCCGGATTCACGGGCGTTCCGCCGCCGAGCGATAGAACCAGGTTTTTATCTTGGAATTCTTTTAAGATTTTTTTTAGGGCGGTCAGCTCTGTCTGTCTGAAATTTTCTTCTAAACTTTTTGCAAAATATTCAGAAATGGTACATCCTTCTTGCTCCTCTATATAATTGTCCAAATCAATGACTTGCGTCTTTAACTCTTCTGCAAGATAACGCCCCATGCCGCTTTTGCCGCATGACATAAAACCGCATAAAGAAAGTATCATAGACTATCGTGAATTTTAGAACAAAGTAGGATTGCCGTCGTCATCTGAAGGCTGCTCATTATTAGGCTGTTCCGGGGTGTCATCAGGGATATCTTCCGGGGTTCCCGGATTTTCTTCCGGAGCCTCCGCTTTTTTCTCCGGTTCAGGCATGTCTTCATCAAGCTCTACCGGTTCAATTAAACCCACTTTCTCAACCTCGACACCGGTGAGTTTTCTGCCTTTTGCCTTCCAGCTTTTCTTCTCAACAAATTGGTCAATATCAACTATCTCATTTTCCTCTTTGGTTGTAACTGCAGCGTTTTTGCCGCGCCCGCTCTTCTCTTTAATTAAGAACTGGATAATGGCCTTTGTGCCGGGTTTGTCTGTAAGTCTCTCCAAATAAGAGCCTTCAGCCTCCGATATGAATATGTTTGTCGGATTGTTGTTGACCTCAAAACAGAATCTCTTTATGTAGAACTTCTTTGTCTCACCGTCATAATAGACTGCTGCAAAGACTTTTTCGGGATTCAGTTTCTCTATCCTAAGGATTTCTCCCTGATAGTGATTTGTCAAATCAAAGTTAGTGGTGCAGTACGTTCCGTCTTTATAAATGGCAAGAATCATATTTCCTTCATGGAATTTTCCAAGGTATAATCCGTGGCTATCTTCATTCAGACGGTTAATATCTTTATCAAACCAAAGAGGTTTGTCTCCAAGGGTTGACACACCTGCCGCTTTTAATTGTATCTTATGTACAGGGTTCCTAGACAATATGTTGCCGCGGGAACCGCGTCCCTTGACTGCAAGTTGCGCAAAGTCATAATCAAATACCAGCTTCTTAAGTTTTGGTCTTGGATGCAGTATAACTTTTACCGTCTCAGCCTCTCCGTTGGGATTTGCGCTAAACCAAAGTATTGTTGAGTCTGCCTTGCCTTGAGTAACATCATACTCTTTGTCTCTTGTAACAGCCGGTACTGAAAATCTCTTTACAAAGCAGGAACCGTTTTTGCCGTCTCTGTAAATGACATTATATATGGTTCTTACATCATTCTTTACAAAAACTCCGGCATGGATAATGTCTTTGCCGACAAACGTTTTATCTGAAATTTTTGTGACAATATATTTTCCGTTTCTTAAGAAAACGATGATGTCATCTATGTCAGAGCAATCGCAAATGAATTGAGCATTTTCATCTTTCTTCAACTCCATGCCAACAAAACCTTCAGCAAAATTTGCGTACAATTTTGCATTTGAAACGGCAACCTTCGTTGCCTGAATCGTCTCAAAGTTTGCAATCTCCGTGCGGCGGGGAAACTCTTCTCCGTACTTTTTCTTAAGAGCCTGATAATAATCTATTGTGAACTGTGTCAGAGAGTTAAGATGCTTCCTTACGCCTCTCATGTCACCCTCCGCTTTTGCAATTTTTGCGTTGCACTCCTTAACGTCAAACTTGGAAATTTTGCGCACCGGCTTTTCTACAAGCTTCTGAATATCATCTGTTGTGATTGGCTGCTGCAACTGATTCTGATATGCAAGCATTGCCTTGTGAATATCAGAAAGCTGCGTCTCCCAGTTCTTTGCATCTTTCTCCAATAACTTGTACTTTTTCTCTTCAAAGAAAATTTTCTCAAGAGAAAGATAGTGCCAAGTATCCTGCAACTCCTTTAACTTAATCTCAAGTTCCTGCTTAAGCAACTCTTGTGTATGATCTGTGTTAAATTTAAGGACCTCTGTAACTGTCAGGAACTGGGGCTTGTCATCTTTTATGACGCAAGTGTTTGGAGAGATTGAAACCTCACAGTCCGTAAAAGCGTACAAAGCGTCAATCGTCTTATCCGGGGAAACATCGTTATGCAGGGTAATAACAATTTTTGCCTCTTTAGAAGATTCATCATCAACTTTCTTGATTTTGATTTTTCCTTTGTCAAAGGCGGCTTTAATACTCTTTATAATGTCTCCGGAATTTTTACCGTAAGGAATTTCTGTAATCTCGATGGTTTTTTTGTCTACCCTTGCAATCTTGGCTCTGACCTTTACAACTCCTCCTCTCTTGCCGTCATTGTATCTGCCGACATCCACCATGCCTCCAGATGGAAAGTCTGGATATAATTGAAAATGCTGACCTTGCAAGTATGCAACTGAAGCGTCTATCAATTCGTTGAAGTTATGGGGAAGAACTTTGCAGTTTAAGCCTACCGCAATACCATCGGTTCCCTGCTGCAGCAGCAAAGGAAATTTTACAGGCAGCGTAACAGGCTCTCTATTGCGTCCGTCATAAGATTTCATCCACTCGGTAGTCTTGGGATTGAATACTACCTCGTTGGCAAAGTTGCTTAAACGCGCCTCTATGTACCTTCCTGCGGCAGCCTCATCTCCGGTGACTGTGTTTCCCCAGTTTCCCTGGCAGTCTATGAGCAAATCCCTCTGCCCCATTTGTACCAGAGCGTCTTTAATGGAGGCGTCACCGTGCGGGTGGAACTGCATTGTCTGTCCTACGATGTTTGCAACTTTATTGTAGTTGCCGTCATATAACAGTTTCATTGTATGCAAGATACGGCGCTGAACAGGTTTAAGTCCATCCATTATGTGCGGAACGGCGCGGTCCAGAATTACATAAGAGGCGTAATCCAGGAACCAATTCTTGTACATTCCCGCAATCTTGTATTTGTTCTCTCCCTCCTGTATAACCTTGGTGAACTTGCCGGAAACTTCTCCGTCTACAACTGCATCCCGGGCTGCATCCTCAACGGATTCCTCTCCCTCTCCCGCGCGCTTATCTAACTCATCATCAGTCTCTCCGGACTTTATTTCATCATCTTCTGACATAAATCTTCTTCTCAAAATTGTTAGACGGCAAAGTTATAAAAAAATCCCCAAAGGCCTATTTTGGTACAAGCGCATACAAGTTGCAGGCAGCAACTATATGTGCTTTTACCTGTTAAATTTTTGATTTTTCTCTTAGGTCAAAAAATTTAATTGGCTTGCGGGACATAGGGGGGAACATCTCCTTAGAAATTAAATCTTCCGGCTCTATGGAAATATCCGGAGCTACGCGGACTTTTGAACGGAAACTATCCTTTACGCTCTTTATGAATGAGTCTGAACTGTCCGCACCTCCAATTCTTACGCGGATACTGTCAGTGCCTATAGAGTTGGTGTAAACCTCTATTATATAGTTTTTAACTCCCGGAATATTGTCCAAAACATCATTTAGCGCCGGCGGATATAGAGTTGTTCCTTTGTATTTTATCATTTGTCCAAGACGTCCTACAACAGGAGTCAGTCTAACGGTATTTCTTCCGCATTTGCATTTGCCTGATAATCTGTCACATATATCTCCGGTCTTAAACCTCAGCATAGGCATTCCGGTGACTCCCAGCGTTGTGATTGTTACGTCGCCCGGTGTTCCTTCCGGGACCGGATTATTATTCTCATCAAGGAACTCAACAATTATCAACTCCGGCTGCAAGTGTCCTCCGCACTGATACTTGCACTCTGTAAAAGATGACTGCATTTCCGTGGATGCATAAGTAGAATGCATCTCAAGATTTGGCCATCTGTCGTGAATACGCTGCCCTAACTTATTGAGAGTGAAATCCGTATTGCGCAGAGCCTCCCCAATGCATACTGCCTTTTTAATAGAGCATTTAGAAACGTCTATTCCGTTTTTATCTGCGTAATCTATCAACTTTAAAATGAATGACGGCACAACCATGCAAAAAGTAGGATGCACCCTGTTTATTGTATCCCATTGAAGCTCAGGGATCCCGTTGCCAACTCTAATGATGCCGCAGCCAAGTTTTCTGGCTCCCATATAGTATGCAAACCCCGCCATAAATCTTCTGTCCAGGGTTGTCATCAGCTGCATAATGTCTTTTTTTGTAATCCCGACAGTGCTGAAAGACAAAAACTCATTATATGCAAGTCTTTGCAAATCACTCTCAGTCAGAGCAAAAGTGACAGGATTCCCCAGCGTTCCGGACGTTGTAACATAGTCTATGATATCCCCTTTAGGAACACACAGAAAATCGTTGCCATACATTTGAAGGTCCTTCTTGGTTGTAACGGGGATTTGCTGCAAGTCTTCAATCTTGCGGATTTTAGAAATGTCAATCTTGTTCTTTTTGAATAGATTCTTGTAGTACTTTGAATTAGCCTGCAGGTTCTTAAGTTCTTCTCTCATACCCGCTTCCTGAAAGGCTTTGATTTCAGCGGGTGATTTAAATTGAATATTACTATCTTCTCTCATAATTCTATTCATAGCGCAGCGCCTCTATCGGGTCCAGTGCCGCAGCCCGTTTGGCCGGAAGGTAACCGCTTGATACCCCAACAATCAAGCAAACTACAATTGCAAGAAACATCCATAACCACGGCATTACAAAGCTGGCTTTCATCAAGACGGCAACTCCATTCCCGGCCGCAACTCCAAGCACAATGCCCAGAAGGCACCCTATCTGGGCTATTACTATGGATTCAAATAAAAACTGCTGCCTTATCATTTTTGAGGATGCTCCAATTGCCTTTCTTACACCAATTTCCGCGGTTCTCTCTTTCACTGAGACAAGCATTATGTTCATTAGTCCCACTGCCGCACCAAGCAAAGTTATAAGTCCAATTACAGCCGCAATAATTGTTATTGTCCCCATGGTCTTGCTGGATTCTTTCATCATAGATTCATTACGGTCAATGGCAAAATCATCCTGATCAATGGGACTAAGGCGGCGCACTCCGCGGAAAATTTGTTCCGCCTTGTCATACACGGGGGACATATCTTTCATCGCAATTCTTGGCTGAACGCCAATCTCATAGGAGGATTCATCATTAAAGAAATATGACCTTGCATTTGTGATTGGGATGATAACACTTTGGTCAGCACCTCCCGTGCCAAACCCCTGTCCTTTACTGGCCATTAATCCTATTACTCTATATTTAATCCCGTCTACATCAATAGATTGTCCAATGGCTTTCTCTTCTGCTTTAAATACGGAAGATACAACACCGGAACCAAGCATGCATACAAAGGCACCGCTTTTTAAGTCTTGCTGAGAGAAATTTCTTCCCTCTGCTAACTGAATATTTGCAAAAGGGAGATAGTTCTCATCGGCTCCGTATAGGGTAACTCTTGGGGATGTTGAAAGAGAGCCGTTCTTTACCGTCTTGGCCCATACAGCATTGTAGACACTTACAAATGCGGGAATATTGTACTGTTTTTTAAACTCTTCAGCCTGAAAGTACGTTATATTTGAGTTATTTCTAATGCGCCCTGTCTTATTTGAAGAACCCTCAAAGTATTGTTCCTTTATAGTAAAAGAACTAGCTCCAAGTTTTTCAAAACTGGAATTTACCTGGCTCTTTAGTGAGTCTGTAGCCGTTAAAATGCCCAC
Organism: Bacteroidales bacterium; assembly: GCA_028704975.1. GTDB lineage: Bacteria > Bacteroidota > Bacteroidia > Bacteroidales > UBA932 > Egerieousia. Next base: position 33,231 of record JAQWEK010000006.1, read on the forward strand.
GAGCGAGGTGATTCCAATTGCAACAATAAGAATTGTAAGGACAGACCTAAGTCTGTTATTTTTTATAGAACGCAACGCAACTCTCAGATTCTCCCGCACTAGTGGTGATATTCTCCAAAACCTTTTCACAGAAATCTTTCCTGCCATGTCTTTAAAAATTTTAACTTTGGTAAAAATAGGAAATAATCTTTTATTGGCATACATTTGCCACTGATTATATTTTTAAAATGGAAAAAGAATTTAGACCAAGGCGCTCTGACTCAAAGAGTACAGGACGCAGCTACGGACACAGAAATTTCTCAGCCGGGGAAGGCTCAGGACGTCCGCAAAGAAGAAGTTTTCATCACGACAGAGATGACAAAGGTGAAAGCTCAGAAGACAGACCGCGCAGAAGTTTTGGAGGCTCACGTGACGGAGGAGATAGACCGCGCAGAAGTTTTGGAGGCTCACGCGACGGAGGAGATAGACCGCGCAGAAGTTTTGGAGGCTCGCATGACAGAAAATTTGGAGAGAGAAAATTTGATGTAAGGAAAAAAATTGAGGGTGCAGCAGAAGGAGAAGGAGGAGATGTAAAAGAGCGCACGCCAAGAACATACAGTCATTCAAGAAGTTTTGGCGACAGACCGCGTAGAAGTTTTGGAGGCTCACGTGACGGAGGTGACAGACCGCGCAGAAGCTTTGGAGGCTCACGTGACGGAGGTGACAGACCGCACAGAAGCTTTGGAGGCTCACGTGACGGAGGTGACAGACCGCGCAGAAGTTTTGGAGGCTCACGTGACGAAGGCGACAGACCGCGCAGAAGCTTTGGAGGCTCACGCGACGGAGGTGACAGACCGCACAGAAGTTTTGGAGGCTCACGCGATGGAGGCGACAGATCGCGCAGAAGTTTTGGAGGCTCACGCGACGGAGGTGACAGACCGCACAGAAGATTTGGAGGCTCACGCGACGGAGGAGACAGACCGCGCAGAAGTTTTGGGGGCTCCCGCGACGGAGG
>JAQWEK010000063.1 GCA_028704975.1 Bacteroidales bacterium
TTTTACAGCTGTTGCCGGATTGTTCTTTACAGTTGTAAATTCATACTTATACTGCGCATAAGCGGCTGTAACAGTAAACAATCCTGCACATAGCGCAACTGCTGCAACAAGAAAAATCTTTTTCATTTTTAATTATTTTTTACATCCCGACAGAGTATATTCTGTCGGGATCATTAATAAATAACTTTGTTATTACTACTTAATACCTAGCTTCTTACGTAGCTCTTTTGGAATACCGTTCTTGTTAACGACAAAATCCATTGTCTTAAATTGTACAAACGGAACAGATGCATACCAGATGCCCTGGTACTTTCCGGTCTTGCCCCAAGAGTTCTTTACCATATAATATTTTGTACCATTTTGGTCATGTGCAATACCGTAAATCTGAAGACCGTGGTCATCCGTAGTTGTTTTATTGTCATAACCTTCCTGTCTCATCTCCTGAGTAATAGTCATCTCCTTTCCCGGCTTGTTAAGATTATAAATAGCGGCCTTCTTCTGATTAGGATCTTTGCCAACCCAATGTTCCTGGTCTGAACCTGCAGCTTTTTCATTAGCTACAACATCTGGAACAACCGCAATGCCTTCACGGGTGAAACCGTTTTCACTAACATCTGATCCCCAGGCAATTGTGTAACCGTTTGCAAGCGCGTAGTCAATGATTTCCATCATCTCATTCATAGGAACATTGTAGCTCAAATCCCAGCGCCAGTTGTCCGGAACTTCAACTGCAAATTGTGTGTAGAAGGGATGGTGCGTGTAAGAAGTGATTGACACATAATCATCCATATTTAGTTTTAATCCTTTGGTTACAAACTCTTTAGGTGAATATTCTATTCCTTTATAAGTAACTTTCTCCGGGCATTTGCCAAGATAAGCATCCAGAATTGCATTGAACGGAGCCATCCATTTATCCTGAGCGGAAATCTGATGCTTTGTGTTTGCAACAAAACCTTTTGTGTAACCGTCAAGAACAGAGAACATTTCCGAGAAATTAATTCTCTTCTCGTCACCTCTCAGGCAAGGCATATCCTTCTCCAGAACAACGCCATAATCTTGGTAAGAGTGAACAACATCCATTGATGCGCCTCCCTCTGCAAAATTAAGAGTTCCATCCAGACGAACATACTTTACAAATTTTTCTTGATAATTCTTGTAAACTGTATACCAAGTAGATAGAGCAATGCTGGTATCCGCCGTCCCCTTCTTTATGGCCTCGCTCTCCAAAAATGAAGTTGTAGAAAAAGCCCAGCAAGTGCCTGAACTTCCCTGATTTCTAATACCGCTGATTGGAATAGCCAAATCTGTGGTAAAAACATAGCCCGAGTCTTTCTTCTGAGCGCCTTTGTCTTGTGCAATGCTGTAAGTTGTTGTTAAGCAAAGCAATGCGATCGTCAGTAGTGCAAATAATTTTTTCATAAAATATTTAATTTATTATTATCATTTTACCCATGGGTAACTTTAATTCAGCCGGTCTCAATTTATCGGCACATTTGCCGCTACGGAATTCTCATAAACTTGTGGGCCTGCAAAGAGACATTCCATTCCGGATTATTTTTCACATAATCAACTATTTGCGGCATCACGGTGCTCATCCTGCTCCACTCCGGCTGCAAATACAAAATGCATTTCTCCCCTACCTGCTGTCTGTTATACTCAGCCCACTTAAAATCCTCCGCACTCTCTATAATAACCTTAAGTTCATCCGCTTTCCCGTATATCTTCTGCAACGGTTTTTTATTTTTCTTTGGAGAGAGACATATCCAGTCAAATACTCCCGACAGCGGACTGCTCCCGCTTGTTTCCAAAAAAATCTGCAAACCTTTGTTTTTTAGAGCTTTACATAAACTGTCGAGAGGATAATTGAGGGGCTCACCTCCCGTAAGGACTATTGTTTTTGCCGGACACATGGCTGCATCCTTAACTATAATATCTATATCTACCGGCGGAAATTTTTTAGGATTCCAGCTCTCTTTAGAATCGCACCAACTGCAGCCGACATCACATCCTCCAAGACGTATGAAATATGCAGGCTTGCCTGTATTAAACCCCTCTCCCTGAACAGTATAGAAACTCTCCACCAAGGGCAAAAACTTTCCGCCTTCCAACTCCGGATATTCCTGATTTTTTCTCACTCTTCTATAACTCCCAATTAAATAAATTGCGTCCGCAAGGGACACATCTGACTATTAGGCACAAATATAATATTTTTGTCTTACAAAAAAGAGTAAATCCGTGCCAGATTGTCACAAAATGAGGTTTTTCAGAGATTTATGCCGTACTGGTAAAAGATTTGAAGGAATAACAATACCTTTGAAACTGAGTCTGAAAAAGGACAGCGGAAAGGCAAAAAGGAGATAATATTATGGAAATGAACAACAATCAGTCACAGGAAAAAGCGCTTGACCGTTATGCCGTCAATTTGAACCAAAGGGCAAAGGCGGGAAAGCTGGACCCGGTCATTGGAAGAGATGATGAGATAAGGAGGGTTCTGCAAATCCTTAGCAGAAGGACAAAGAACAACCCTATTCTTGTAGGTGAGCCGGGCGTCGGTAAGACTGCTATTGCAGAGGGACTTGCGCAGAGGATTGTGCATGGAGACGTTGCGGAAAATCTTAAGGATAAAGTGATTTATTCTTTGGATATGGGAGCGTTGATTGCAGGGGCAAAATACCAGGGAGAATTTGAAGAGAGGCTGAAAAGCGTTATAAAAGAAGTTGTTGATAGCAACGGAGAAATCATCCTATATATAGATGAAATACACACTTTGGTTGGAGCTGGCCAGTCAAGCGGCGCAATGGATGCTGCAAACATCTTAAAACCCGCACTTTCCAGGGGGGAATTAAGATGCGTGGGTTCAACCACTTTGGATGAATATCAGAAATATTTTGAGCAGGATAAAGCATTGGAGAGGAGATTCCAGATGGTAATGGTAGATGAGCCGTCACCCGCAGAAAGTATCTCAATATTAAGGGGGTTAAAACCTAAATATGAAAACCATCACAAGGTAAAAATTGAGGATGACGCTATTATTGCCGCAGTAGAATTATCCCACAGATACATAACTAACAGATACTTGCCGGATAAGGCAATTGACCTTATGGATGAGGCGGCTGCAAAACTAAGGCTGGAGATGAACTCAGTCCCAGAGGAAATTGATGAACTGAACAGAAAAGTAAAACAACTGGAAATTGAAAGGGAGGCTATCAGAAGAGAGGGCAAATCTCCCAAGCTAACTGAGATTAATAATCAGCTGGAGTCTCTCAAAAAGCAGCAAGATATCTACAATAGACAATGGGAGGAGGAGAAATCTCTTCTGGACAGCATACAGACCAAGAGGCAAGAAATTGACAAGCTAAAATTTGAAGCTGATGAGGCGGAGAGAAGCGGCGATTACGCAAAAGTTGCGGAAATCCGCTACGGCAAAGTTGCAAGTTTGGAGAAAGATATTGCCGGTCTTAAGAAAAAAGAGGAAAGCAATGAGCATCCGCTGATTAATGAAGAGGTTAAACCGGAGGATATTGCAGAGGTTGTTGCAAAATGGACAGGCATACCTGTAAAGAGAATGCTGCAGAGTGAAAAGGATAAGCTGCTTCATTTGGAGGAGGAGTTGCACAAAAGAGTTGTAGGACAAGATGAGGCCATAGGAGCTGTTGCTGATGCTGTAAGGCGTTCGCGTGCAGGGCTTCAAAGTGAGAAAAGGCCAATAGGTTCTTTCTTGTTCATGGGTACTACCGGTGTTGGCAAAACTGAGCTGGCAAAGGCTCTTGCGGAATTTTTGTTCAATGATGAAAACCTGATGACCAGGATAGATATGAGTGAATATCAGGAAAGTTTTGCTGTAACTCGTTTAATCGGAGCGCCCCCGGGATATGTCGGATATGATGAAGGAGGCCAGTTGACAGAAGCCGTAAGGCGCAAACCATACTCGGTTATTCTGTTTGACGAAATTGAAAAAGCGCATCCAGATGTGTTTAATATACTTCTGCAAGTACTTGATGAAGGGCGGCTTACGGACGGAAAGGGAAGAACCGTTAACTTTAAAAATACCATTCTGATTATGACCAGCAACGTTGGTGCGGACATTATCCAGGACTACATTTCCAGGATAAAGATAAATGAGAGCAACAAAACGCAGATGATGGCAGAATGCAAGGAGAAAATAATGGCTCTTCTTAAGAAGAGCATCAGACCGGAATTTTTGAACAGGATAGATGAAATAATAATGTTCCAGCCTCTTGGAAAAGAGGAAGTTAAAGGCATATTAAAGTTGCAGATCAACCAAATAGAAAAAACTTTGGAAGAGAAAGGTATTACCCTAAGTTTCACGGAAAACAGCCTTAACTATCTGGCAGACAAGGGATACGATATTGCCTACGGTGCCCGCCCTATTAAGCGTCTTCTGCAAAAAGAGGTCATAAACACCCTTGCAGAAAAGCTGATTAGCGGAGAAATCTCCAGCGGAAATAAAATCAAGATTGACTACAAGAATAACCGGCTGGTATTTAAATAAAAAATTCCGCCAAGAGATTGGCGGGATTTTTGTTATTTTTGCGACGGTTATCTACATCAATTGTGCTGAAAGCTTTAAGAACATATCTTAACAAGAGGTTTCCTTTGACACCGTCCAGGGATATACCGGCCGAGTATCATAACTTGGAGGATATCAAGCTCATAGGCTTTGCATATAATATTAAGTCTGTAGAGTCCGGAGATGCTTTAAGTCAGATTATTGAGTGCATCGGTTCTCAGAACATACCCTACAAGGGTCTTGTCATGGAATCCAAGAGGAATGCATTAAAAAAAATTCTTGTGGCATATCCGGAGCTTGGGAAAAATAAAAATATTACAATAATAACAAAGAACTATCTAAGCTGGACCGGAATACCAGATATTCACAGATCTGCAAAGTTTTTCAGTCATGTGTACGACTTATTTATAAACTTTAACAGCCGCAGCGATTTTAAATTTGACTACATCACAAAGAGAGCAAAATCCAAATTTTCAGTTGGAATGCGTTCCTCTGCACTATCCTTATACTCAATGGTTTTGGAGGGAGAATACAAAAGTACGCTAGATGAGGCAGAATACGTGAAACAGGTTTTCCATTACGTTAAGGCTATTAAAGCGGGAGGAGAAAATGAACAGCAAATATCATAATTCAGACTTTGACGCACAGGAGTTTGAACGTTTCCGCGCCCTATTCAAAAAGTTTGATGCAGCATATAAAAAAGGAACTTATTCATCCATTGAACTTTCAGAAGATGAATACGATTTTATCATAGAATCATACATAGACAGAGAAGATCCTGTTATGGCTGCAACAGTCTCGGCGCTGGCATTTGAGAAGTACTCATACTCTCCCGTGCTGATGGTCAAATACTGCGATTCCCTTATATTGGGCAATAAGATAGAAGATGCTATTTCTCTGTTAGACAGATACAAAGAGACATTCACGGATTACTCTGAAATTTATTTACTGTACAGCAGAATATACATTAAAAGAAAATTGTGGAAGGATGCCAGAGACTCATTTAATAAAGCAATTGGAATTGAGGCTTGTCCGGAGGATATATGTGATTCGGTTTACGCAATTGCGCAAGATTGCATGGAATTAGGCAACTATCGTGAGGCAATTTTTTATCTCGACAGGTCAAATGAGTTGACAAAAAAGTGGGATGAAAAAAACAACTGTGAGGAAGATGAAGAGGATATTGCTGGCATGTATAATGATTATGCGTATTGCTATGAGAAGATTGGAGAACTGGACAAATCTGTGGAGAATTATCAGAAATACTTGGAAATTAATCCTTTTAATGATATTAACTGGTTTAACATAGGAACAATTTATGCAAGACAGAAGAGGTTGAAAGAGGCGGTAGATGCGTTTGAATATGCGGTGTCTTTAAATCGTAAAAATTCATCGGCACTGTACAATTTGGGAATTGTCTCTTTAAACCTGGAGGAATTTAAAAATGCTGTTGAATACTTCACGGATTTTGAAAAGATAGAGAAGAAAAATATTCCGGGAACCATCGGACTGGCTGATGCCTATATGGGACTCGGGGATTACGGACAGGCGGAAATTCTATTTCGCAAGGCCCTTATGCTGGATAAAGATTGTGCAGAGGCAAAGGAGGGCATTGCATGTCTAAAAAAAGTTAAAAAAGGCAAAACTAATAAACCCACAAATAACAAATAATGAGCAATTTAGCAAAATACTCAATCCTTATGCTTAAGGGGATTGGCATAGGAATGGCCAATGTCATACCTGGAGTAAGCGGAGGCACAATAGCTTTTCTAACAGGTATTTATGAGGAATTGATAGAATCAATTAAATCCTTTGACATCAAAAACCTTAAGCTCTTGCTTAGGGGAAAATTCAGAGAATTTGCAAAAGCAACGGATCTTGCATTTCTTTCATGTATTTTGCTGGGCCTTCTGATAAGTGCATTCTCGCTGGCAAAGCTAATGGTGTATTTGCTTAAATACCAACCAATTGCAACGTGGAGTTTCTTTTTTGGACTAATATTGGTTTCTTGCTTCTATATTTTTGGAGAGATAAAAAAGTGGAACATTGGAACAATAATCTGCCTGCTGGCCGGTACTGCAATAGCGGTATTTGTGTGCATGGCTTCTCCTACTCAAACAACTGACGCGTGGTGGTTTATCATGGTGTGCGGTGCCATAGCAATTTGCGCAATGATACTTCCGGGAATTTCCGGAAGCTTTGTGCTGCTGCTTCTTGTTAAATACGAATTTGTTATGAATGCGCTTAGCTCATTCAACATACCTATACTGTTACTATTTGCAATTGGGGCCGTCGCCGGAATTATAGCATTCTCTCACCTGCTAAGCTGGCTTCTAAAAAAGTTTTACACACAGACCATTGCGCTTCTGAGCGGTTTTATGGTTGGCTCGCTTATAAGAGTGTGGCCGTGGCAAAAAGTTGTACAGCACTCCGTTGGAACGGATACATCATTACCCGTTTTACCCGGAAAGTTTGCAGAAATAATGGGCGTCTCTCCGCAAATTGGAATGGCAATAATTTTTATAATCATTGGTATTGCGCTTGTTGTAGTACTTGAATCATTGGGCAATAAAAAGAAAAAAGAGACTCCGTAGAGCACAAAGGATTAATCTGTCGGGAGTAAAATTTTACAATAAGCAAAAAATGTTTACATTTGCAGCCTAAAAATCGGAGGGAGATTCGCAGCGTCGGGCAGATACCGGCAGCAACTGCGGGACTCATACCGGATCGGTAGCTCAGTTGGATAGAGCAACAGCCTTCTAAGCTGTGGGTCGAGGGTTCGAATCCCTCCCGATTCACGCAAATAAAAACCCGCAGGCAAAAGCTTGCGGGTTTTTATTTTTGCAGCGGGCACTCGCCGCAAATCGTTTCATTTAGGAAACAATTTTATTCACGTATATATTTGATCCGTTCACGACATCTGTCTAATAAAGACACGCAACTTAATCGGCCGTTTTTGTGTTGCTAACTACAATAATTCCGCCGGCCATAATAGATAAAAGGAGCATAACAGAAAATATGTTGATAATATTAAAACTATGTTTAAATAAATCAATTGAATGCTGCAATATAAAAGAGGCACCTCCGGAAATCACGAATAATGCAACTCCCAGAAAGAGAGATATTAGCACAACCCAGTGTGTCCACTCCGGCTGCTCTTTCTTTGCTTGCGGCTGCGGATAATAATCCAGTTGAGAGATTATTTTCTTTGTAAAATATTCTCCGTCAAGATGCTGCTTGCCTGCACCCAAAAAATTCTTTATTTCTTTATCGCTTAACATATTGTAAATATAATATTATCTGACTTATGCTATTATTTATTTTACAACTAATGTAATTTTTGCATATGCAAACTATCGCACTCATTCACCGTAGCCTGCCTGTTTCAAGTACACTTTTAAATGTTCTCTTCCTCTGGATAAATGGGACTTTACGGTATTCTCCTTCATTCCCGTAATCACCGCAATATCAGAGATTTTCTTCTCCTCCATATAGAACAACAACAGCACCGCTTTCTCATTTTCCGCAAGATTCTTTAAAGCTTTGTTTATATCATTGTTTACCGTAATTCTGTCTGGACCAGCACTTTGCACCACCATCGGGTCAGAAGCGCGGTCAGCGCCGTCAATTTTCCTATCTGTCGGGAGCTGTACCTCACTGAGTCTCATCCGTTTGCTCATCTGATCATAAAAGCAATTGTAGGCAATTCTAAAGAGCCAGGTAGATAACTTTGACCCGCCATGGAAGGATGAGAGCCCCGTATAGGCCTTAATGAAGGCATCTTGCGCAATATCATCTGCAAGGGCTCCATCTCCTCCGGACAGGTTAAGCAGGAATCTCCTTAAAGGTTCCTGCTGCTCCCTGACAAATGCCGCAAATTCTACCTTGTCCAATTGACAAACCAAATTAAATCTTATGAAAATTTATGTAAATTACTGCAA
>JAQWEK010000064.1 GCA_028704975.1 Bacteroidales bacterium
CTTATGATGAGCGAGACTGAGATTAAGATAGGCTCCGTAAAGTTCCGCTGTGATATTGTTTGCTACAACAAGCAGCTTGAACCTCAAATGATTGTAGAGTGCAAGGCACCGGATGTAAAAATATCTGATAAAACTTTTGAGCAGATTTGGAAGTATGCCATTATACTAAAAGTGAAGTGGCTGGCAATTACAAACGGAGTTGCTACATTTGCATGCGAATACAATAATGAGGCGGGAAAATATCTTTTCATTAAAGATGTGCCGCAATATATTGCGCAGTAGTAACATCACAATAGTTTAATAAAGTTTAAATGGATTTTCTAGAGAACAAAATATTTGACATCATCAGCAAAACCGCAGAGGAACAGGGAATTAGAGCATTTGTAATTGGCGGTTACGTAAGAGATAGTTTCTTGCAGAGGCCGTGCACCGATATTGATATTGTGGCGGAAGGGAGCGGAATTGAACTTGCGCAGGGCGTTGCAAAAAAAGTAAAATCCAAAGTGTCCGTATTTAAAAACTTTGGAACCGCAATGCTTAAATATCACGGTTTGGAAGTTGAGTTTGTTGGGGCCAGAAAAGAGTCATACAGAGCTGATTCCAGAAAACCAATTGTTGAAGACGGGACTCTAAAAGAGGACCAGGAGAGGAGAGATTTTACAATTAACGCGCTGGCATTCAGCCTGCAAAGGAAAGACTACGGAAATTTGATTGATCCGTTTGGAGGGGTTGCGGACCTTCAGAATGGGCTAATTCGCACACCGTTAGACCCTAATATTACATATTCGGATGATCCATTGAGAATGATACGCGCAATTCGTTTTGCAGCTCAGCTTCAATTCACGATTGTGCCCGAATCCTTGGCGAGCATCAAAAAAAATAAAAAGAGATTGCAGATACTTTCCAGAGAAAGAATAGCAGAAGAACTCAATAAAATTTTGATGACTACCAAACCATCCATCGGGCTGCAGCTGCTCCAGGACACGGAGTTGCTGCCTCAATTTATTCCTCAGATAAGCAATCTGCAGGGAGTTGAAACACTGGAAGGTAAAGGACATAAGGACAATTTTGCGCATACCCTTAAAGTCTTAGATAATATTTGTCCGCATACAGATAATTTATGGCTGAGATGGGCAGCTCTGCTTCATGATATAGGCAAGCCTGCAACAAAAAAATTTGAACAGGGGACGGGCTGGACCTTTCACAGTCATGACCTTACGGGGGCAAGAATGGTACCGGGAGTTTTTAAGCAGATGAAAATGCCGCTTAATGAAAAGATGAAGTACGTTCAGAAAATGGTCAGACTTCATCTGCGTCCGATAGCGCTAGTGGAAGATTCCGTAACGGATTCAGCAGTAAGGCGTTTGCTTTTTGATGCCGGTGATGATATTGATGATTTGATGACGCTGTGTGAGGCAGACATTACTTCAAAAAATGATGCTATTGTAAGGAAACACAGAAAGAATTTTCAACTTGTGCGTGAGAAGCTTGTTGAGGTAGAAGCAAAAGATGCGCTGCGCAATTTCAAGAATCCGGTTACCGGAGAGGTGGCAATGGAATATTTTGATATCCAACCGGGTAAAGAGATTGGAGAACTTAAAGAATATATTAAGAACGCTATTCTGGACGGCATAATTGAGAATAATTTTGAGCAGGCTCTTGCACTTATGAAGGAGAAGGGAAAAGAGATGGGACTAAAAAAAAGAACATTTGCGCAATAAATCTTTGTTTGTAGACAAAATCTTCTTGTTTGTCTAAATTATTTTAAAAAAAAGTTTCTCTTGCCTACTTTCGCATAGGATTTGATAATCTAATGTCTGAACAAGAAAATTAAATAGAAATGAAAAAGATTTTAATATCAGTCCTTACAATTGGCCTTACATTAGTGTACTCGGCCACATTTGCACAAGACACAACACAAGTTCACGGAAAATGCGGCCATCATATGATGGGCACCGCTCCTAAAGTCATGACTGCAGAGCAAATTGCAAAAGCGGAAACAGACAGAATGCAACAAACACTGCAACTTACGGACAAACAATACAAGAGAGTATACAAAGTTAACCTTGCAGAGGCAGAAGTTCTATCAGGAGGTAAAAACAAGACAAGTTCCGATAATAGAGATAGCAAAGGCTTCCAGGGTGGTCCTATGGGCGGCGGTCCCGGTGGAATGGGTCCCGGCGGAATGGGCGGTCAGCGTCCCGAAATGCAGCAGGGAGGTATGAATCAGAAAGATACAACCGGATTTAAGAAAAATCACAAGATGATGTCCGGCATGGGTCCTAAGTGCACTCAGAAAGAGGCTAAGGCAGCAAGAGAGAAAAAAATGGAGAAACTTAAAGAGATTCTTTCTGAGTATCAGTACAATATGTATGACAAAGAACAAACAGAGAAAGAGATGAAAGAGAATTTTCCATTCGACAAGGAAGACAAAAAAACTCAAGAGACAAACAATTAACGTTTAATAATCAGGGACCGTCGATGATAACTTTAATATAACCCTACATAACCACATTTTTTTGATGGTCCCTAAAAGCCCGGCTCATAAACCGGGCTTTTCTTTTTGAGTGATACGGGCACCCAAAAAGAAAGATTTCATACCATTTTTACCTAATAAGTACATGGTATGATGATTTGAGAATTAATTTTGCTTAAATTTACGATGTAAAGGATATCTTTAGGGATTAAAAAATAATAAGATTAATAGCATGGACAAAGAGAGAAATTCCGGAAAGAAAATTAGCCGCCGCAGGGCCATTGAAATAATGGGGCTTGGACTTGTTGGCACTGCTGCTGCAATGTCTTTTAAGAACAATCCGCTCTTGAACAATTTGCCGGAAAAAGTTAAGAAGGGTGAGATTAAACTTGTGGACAAAAGAAAGAACCCTAAGAATGGAGATATGATTTCTCTTATTGGATTTGGCTGCATGAGATTTCCCACCACTGGCGACGGAGGGAGGAAAGCTCCAATAGATATAGTTAAGACTCAGGAGCTTGTGGATTACGCTTACTCTCACGGAATTAATTATTATGATACAGCTTATGTATATCACGGAGGAAAGTCTGAAGGCGTTATTGGCGCGGCTCTAAAAAAATATCCCAGAAAAAGTTATTTTTTGGCGGACAAAATGCCGGGATATAATGTAAAAGTTAAAGAAGACGGTCCAAAATTTTTTGAGGAACAAATTCAACGCTGCGGCGTGGATTACTTTGATTATTACCTTCTTCACAGTTTACAGAACCGTCAGGGCTATGATACTGTCTATGAAGAGATGGGGGTGTATGATTACCTTGTTGAACAGAAAAAAAGGGGGAGAATCCGCCAACTTGGTTTTTCTTTCCACGGAGATATGCCATTCTTTGATTATGTGATTGATAAACATCCGTGGGATTTTGTCCAGGTAGAATTGAACTATCTGGATTGGAACGGACAGGATGCGGAACACATTTATAATGCATTAGTTAAAAGACACATACCGTGTATAATAATGGAACCTTTGAAGGGCGGAATGCTTGCATCTCTCAGCACGGAGGCAGATGCAATATTTAAGAAAGCAAATCCAAAAGCAACCGTTGCGTCATGGGCCTTCCGTTATGCAGGCTCCCTTTCTGATGTAATGGTAATCCTTAGCGGCATGACATATATGGAGCATCTAGAGGACAACATAAAAACTTTCACCGGTTTTAAGCCGCTTACGACTACTGATTATGAAACGATTAATCTTGCAGTTGCCGAGTATCGGAAATTTAAGAGAATCGGATGCACGGCCTGCAGATATTGTATGCCTTGCCCGTTTGGCGTAGAAATCCCGACAGTTTTTGCTACTTATAATCAGCTGATTATGGACTCAAATGTTCCTGACATGAAGGCTCAGAATACGGATGATTATAAGAAGAAGGCTAAGGTATTTTCAGACGCTTTCCACAAGGCTTTTGCCCGGAGCGGAGGTCCGGATAAGTGCGCTAAGTGCGAGGCTTGTTTGCCTAAGTGCCCTCAGCATCTGGAGATTCCGTCATTGATGTCTATGATTAATGGTACACTTGAAAGCTTATGATAAACAAAAAAACATTTCCGATAAAGAATATGGCATGTGCAATGTGTGTTGCGCATGTTCAAAAAGCGCTGGCAGCGGTGCCAGGCGTCAAGGACGTTAATGTAAACCTTGCAAGTAACAGTGCATTAATTGAATATGATGATGCGGCTGTCACTCCGGAGAAGATGAAAGAGGCGGTTGTTGGAGCCGGATATGACATGGTTATTGATGCTGCAGGCGCAGCACCGGAGGCTTTGGACGAGTCTCAAAAAAAAAATTCAAAGAGCTTCTTAGGAAAACTATTTGGGCGGTAATAATCGCCTTTCCGGTTATGGTCATAGGGATGTTTTTCAAAGGCACCCCGGGTAGCGGACGTTATCTGCCTTACGCAAACTATATCATGTGGATACTTGCTACGGTTTCTCTATTTGTCTTTGGCAGAGACTTTTACAAAAACGCATGGAATCAGGCAAAACACTTCTCTTCAAATATGGATACGCTGATTGCGCTCTCCACGGGAACCGCATATTTGTTTAGCGTATTTAACACTTTGTTCCCTTACGTTTGGACAAGCCGTGGATTAGAGAGCAGCGTATATTTTGAATCCGCAACGGTTATCATTGCTTTCATTCTGATTGGCAGAACATTAGAAGAGCGTGCCAAAAATAGTACAAACTCGGCAATAAAGAAACTAATGGGACTTCAGCCAAAAGAGGTAACTGTAATAGAACCTGTCGGGAATAAAATAATTATTCTCCCGATAGAAAAATTAATGCCCGGGGCAACAGTGATGGTAAAGCCGGGCGAGAAAGTTGCTGTGGACGGAGAAGTAACAGAGGGTTCTTCTTATGTGGATGAGAGCATGCTCAGCGGAGAATCTGTTCCGGTGCTTAAAGAAAAGGGAGCAAAAGTTTATGCGGGAACAATTAACCAAAGCGGAAGTTTTAATTTCCGTGCAGAGGCAGTTGGAGAAAAAACTATTCTGCATCAGATAATTCAGTTAGTGCAGGAGGCACAAGGAAGCCGCGCTCCGTCCCAAAAACTTGCAGATAAAATTGCGGGAATTTTTGTGCCGGTTGTTATGTGCGTTGCTCTTGTCTCATTCATTGCATGGAATATTTTTGGAGGAGCTAACTCCTTCACATACGGGATGTTATCTTTGGTCACGGTACTGGTAATTGCATGTCCGTGCGCGCTTGGCCTGGCCACCCCTACCGCAATTATGGTTGGAATAGGGCGCGGAGCATCAGAGGGAATTTTGATTAAAGATGCAGAGTCGCTTGAGCTCGCGCATAAGATTAATATTGTGGCAGTTGACAAAACTGGGACTTTAACGGAGGGGAGACCACAGGTAACAGACGCATTATGGGGAGAGAGAGAGAAGGAAAAATTTCAACAGATCTTAGGAGCCATGGAGGACAAGTCTACGCATCCGGCAGCTCGCGCAATATCAGAGGCTTATGGGAATGCATGCACAAATGGTTCATGCAGTTCAAAAGAAAAAACTATTGATAACAATCTCACAGAGGACATCATTATAACTGATTTTGAAAATCATGCGGGTCTTGGAATTTCCGCCGTTGCAGAAGGTGTGAAATATTTTGCCGGCACACCTGCGCTTTTAGAAAATAATGACATCGCAATAGACCCCAAATTTTCCGTTGCTGCAGAACAGTTTGAAGGAGAGGCTAAAACGGCAATATTTTTTGCAAGGAAGATAAATAAGTCAGGTGATGCAGATAACCTGCAACACGTTGGAATATCAGATGCATTACAAAATGGAGAGGTGCTTGCTGTAATTGCAGTAGCAGATAAAATAAAAGAGAGCTCAAAAGAAGCTGTCGGGATACTTAAAAATAACGGGATTGATGTTGCAATGCTTACCGGAGACAATGCGCAAACTGCAGAGGTAATTGCAAAAGAGGCTGGTATTTCTCAATTCAAAGCATCGGTACTTCCTGCTGAAAAAGAGCAAATTGTGAAAGACTGGCAAAGCGCCGGGAAAGTTGTTGCAATGGTTGGCGACGGGATCAATGACAGCGCTGCGCTTGCACGTGCGGACGTTAGCATTGCAATGGGAAGCGGGAGCGATATTGCAATGGACGCTGCCAAGATGACAATAGTTTCTTCCGATTTACGCAAGATATACAAAGCAATACGGCTGTCTAAAAAAACCATCGGGACCATAAAGATGAACCTCTTTTGGGCTTTTATTTACAACATAATAGCCATTCCGATTGCGGCCGGCGTTCTATATCCCATTAACGGTTTTTTGTTGAATCCGATGATTGCCGGAGCGGCCATGGCCATGAGTAGCGTCTGCGTTGTGAGCAACTCTCTGTTGCTGAATTTCCGCAGACTATAACCGCCTATCTCTCATCTGCGTCCTGCAAATTCGCCGTATTCCAACGGAAAGAATAAACCACACCGTTAATTGGTAAGTTTACAAATATCTGATTTACAGACGGATCATATTTAGCAAGCGCATATCCGCTAACCGCATTTTTTGGTGCAACCATATAATTTTTAAGGTAGCCGATGTTATTCTGCTGAACCTTAATCATTTCATTTGTCATATATCCCGCAATCAGCACGCTGCCTACCGCAGCAGACTCCTCAATAATAAAAGATGAAAAATCATGGGCAAAATCTCTGCCCGGGGAATAGTTATCCCAACCATTATAATATGAACTATTTATAGCCGCGTCCAAAGTTGCGGCAGTAACAACGGTTGCCATGGAAAGTCCAAACGCGGTCCACGCCTGGCGGTTATTCACCCTGCGGACATATTCATCATGAGAGAATAATCTTACCCTGCCGCCTCCGGCCGTGATTGATGCACTATCAAAATTGAAGTATGCATTCTCCGGAGAATTGTTCTGTATGTAAACACTTACAACATAATATCTTCCGTAATAATGTCTGTACTTTACATTTATTGAAACGTATAAGCCATTGAGAGTGTAATACTTCCAGACGTCACCACTCTTATCCATAATATTTTTCACCTGAACATCCGAGGCCTGACTCCAAACGGGCTTCTTTGTCTGAGCGTTGTAATTCACTGAGTATCCGTCACCAGACTGAGTATAGGTATCATTCTGCAACTTGCCGTTATCATAAACATACTGGTAACAAGTATCTCCTTTCTCCGTAAACGTGGTCTTAATTCCGTCAAGCACGCCGTCCTTGTAAGTCTCATGTTCCTTGATTAATCCGCCCTCATAATATTCAGTAAATTCTCCGTTATTCTGACCATTTTTAAAAGTCTGCTTAATCCAAACCTTGCCTGACGGATAATATGCCTCAAACGGCCCGTCAAAAACGGTATTGTTATCATCCTCGGCATCCAAGTAAGCCACCGTTCCCTTCGCCCTCAGCAGATCTCCCTTTGTATAGTAATCTTTAAAATTATTATTTGCCTCAACAACTCTATAATACTCAGAAGATTGCGCATCTACCGCTTTGGTTGCCTGCAATGTAAAATAATAAGTACCCTTATAGCTTTGTACCTGCTGCGGCTGGCGGCCCACGACGGATACATTCTGTGCCGCTACAGGCAAAGCTGCAAAACACATCGCCTCACATACTACTATCGCGAAAAATAAATTGAACTTTTTCATCTTTAAAGAATCAAACACTCCTGTATTCTAGCAAAAATGCGCAAAAAGCAGACCAAACAAGTTTACATACAACCACTGTCTTTTTGTACATTTGCAGTTGCTATTGCAGCGCGACTACAGAAGCAAATTTGGAAAGATGCCGGAGCGGTTGAACGGGACGGTCTCGAAAACCGTTATGCGGGTAACTGTATCGGGGGTTCGAATCCCCCTCTTTCCGCCGCTGTTTATTCTTTGGCGGATAAACAGTTTTTTATACCTTTGCAGCCGCAAACGGGGAGAGATGGCAGAGTGGTCTAATGCGCCCGTTTGGAGGGCGGGTTGACGGGTAACCGTCACTAGAGTTCGAATCTCTATCTCTCCGCAA
>JAQWEK010000065.1 GCA_028704975.1 Bacteroidales bacterium
GCAAAACCTATATGTAGACTTACCAAATGGTCTGTTAATTCCTTTAAAAGAAGTTGCTGATATTAGTTATCAACCAGGTCCTATGCAGATTTCTAGAGATCAAGCCTCACGGCGTATTTATGTAGGAGTTAATGTACGTGGAAGAGATGTTCAATCACTTGTAGAAGAAATTCAAAAGAATCTCGATAAAGAAATTAAGTTGCCGGCAGGCTACCGTATTACTTATGGCGGTGAATTTCAAAACTTGCAAGATGCTAAGGCTAGACTTATGATTGTTATGCCTATAGCGATGTTGCTTATTTTTATCCTACTCTATTTTGCCTTAAGATCTGTTAAACAGGCCTTAATGATATATATGGCTGTTCCGCTCGCAGCCATCGGGGGTGTTTTCTCACTTGTGTTGAGAGGTATGCCGTTTAGTATTTCAGCCGGAGTTGGGTTTATAGTCCTCTTTGGAGTAGCAGTACTCAATGGACTTGTGTTAATTAACAGATTTAATTCATTAAAAGAAGAAGGTATGACAAACATAATGGAACGAATTAGAAAAGGAACTAGAGAGAGGTTACGCCCTATACTTCTTACGGCCACTGCTGCTATGCTAGGATTCCTGCCAATGGCCATTTCAAGTTCGGCCGGAGCAGAAGTCCAAAGGCCCTTGGCAACGGTAGTTATTGGCGGCTTGTTCAGCGCCACATTGCTTACTCTTATAGTAGTGCCAATTTTATATGCATTGGAAGAGAAAATTGGAAAGCCTCATGCACATAATAGGGTGATGGCAACAATATCTATTGTAATAGCAATGTTGATGATCCCTTCAGTAATAAGTGCTCAAAAGCCCATTTCTTTAGATAAGGCAGTCCAAAAGGCTATAGAAACTTATCCATCAATTAAGATGGCCAGGTTAAATGTGGAAGCTCAAAAGGAACTAAAGAGTTTAGCATGGGATGTAGGAACCACTGAAATAGCATATGGCACGGAGGAAAAAGGCAAGGGTAACAATGCTATAACAACGTTAATATCAGTTAGACAAAACCTCGACATTTTGGGAATAGGAGCTCGTTCCAAATACTACAGCAAACAAACAGATGTCTCTAAAACGCAAGTTAAAGTTGCTGAGAGAGAAATTCGCCGTGAAGTAAGCATTGATTATGGAATAGCGTACGTAGCTCATCAACGCAAAATAGAATACGATAGACTCGATTCAATCTATCGTGATTTTGAAAAAGCCGCAAAATTGCGTTATGAAACCCAGGCTACATCAAAATTAGAATATATATCAGCTCAAAATCAATCTCGACAGGTGAACCTATCTGAACAGCAAGCAATGAAAGATGAACAGATAGCACTGACGAATCTCAATCGTTGGCTTGGCAATGAAACTATTTATGTTACAGATGGTAGCATTGCTGCAATGCCAACAGAGCTGATTCAACCATCTGCATTACATCCGATATTGCAACTCGCTGATGAAAATATAAAATTGGCTGATAGTGAATATAAACTGGAAAAATCCGGATTCCTTCCAAAGTTTTTTGTGGAATATGGAAGACAAAAGATAGGATCGGTAACAGGGTATTATTCCTATCAAGTAGGCTTAAGTGTACCGCTTTTCTTTGGAGCGCAATCTGGACGTACCAAATTTGCAAAAATGCAGCGTAACATCGCCCAACAAAACTACATTCAGAAAGAACTTGAATTGACGTCTCAGCAAAATATTGCTATAGATCAATATCAAAAATGGAAAAGTTCATTGGAGTACTATTATAACACAGCTCTTCCTCTGGCTAAAGAACAGCAACAAGCTGCTATGCAGTACTACTTGGAAGGCGCAACAGATTACATCGGATTTATCCAAAATATGAAAGATGCCGCCCAAATTCAATTGGACTATTGGAACTGTTATAGTGAATATCTAAACGCGAGATTCAATTTGGAATATTGTTACTAATCAAATAGATGAAAGAAATGAAATACAAATTATTACATATAGTTATTATATCTAGTTTTATAGCTGTTATGACTGGTTGTGCAGGAAAAAAGGAGCAATCAACAGAAACTAACACTTATGCTAAAAATGAAAAAACACCGTCGACCCTTGTCTCACTTACCAATTCTCAAAAGAATTCCCTAAATATTACCACAGGAAAGATAACGACTCATCGGTTTAATGAAATAATAGAGGCAAATGGAATATTATCTGTAATGCCACAGAGCGAAGCATCAATATCACCATATATTGGTGCTAATGTAAAAGCGATTCTTGTAAAAGAGGGACAAGTGGTTAGCCGTGGTCAAATTCTTGCCTATTTATCACATCCCGATTTACTTGATTTACAGAGTCGCTATCTGACGGCATATAATCGTATGACATTTATCGCACAAGAATATAATCGTCAAAATAAACTTTATGCAGAAAAAATAGGTGCAGGAAAAGATTTTCAACAAATACAATCGGAATACAATTCTTTGAGATCTGAACTTAGAATGGCTGAGTCGCAACTCAGTCTTATTGGGATAAATCCTGTGAACGTGCGTAACGGCAAGACTATATACACCATAGCGGTCAAAAGCCCTATTAGTGGCACTGTAGAAAAAATAAACGTAAAGACAGGTCAGTATGCCGATTCTCAAACTTCAATGTTTCACGTTGTCAATACAAACAATGTTTATGCGGACCTTCTGGTTTTTGAAAAAGATGTTCCAAAGATAAAAGTTGGTCAGAAATTATCGCTATCTTTGAGAAGTGCTACCGGAGCGACATATGCGGGGACAGTATATTCTATTGGTACAACGTTCGATAGCAATCCAAAAGCTGTACATGTGCGCGCCACTATTGATGGTTCCAGACGCGGGCTTATTGTGGGAATGTATCTTTGTGGAAAGATAGAGTCTGATAATAAAGAACTTGTAGCTATACCGGAAGAGGGAATAGTAGATGATTCAGGGAAGTCATATATATTTTCAGAGACAAGACAAAACGGCAAGTGGCTTTTCCGTCCCGTTGAAGTGAAAAAAGGAAGGAACGAAAACGGATATGTAGAAATATTAAATGCGGAACGATTTACCGATAATATGGTTTTTGCTTTAGATAATGCCTATTACATATATTCAGAGTTGAAAAAGGATGAAAATGTTGAGGAATGATGCGATAGTTTTTTTTGTGTCTAGTTTCTAGTGCTGCATGACATAGAAAAATTTTACAAGATTAACCAATAGAATAATACTATATGAATAAAAAACTGATTAGAATAATCGTGTCCGCCGTATTGTTATTGGGTGCTGTTATTGTCGAAAAAACGACGAGTTTATCTGTATGGCAACTTCTGATAGTATATCTAATACCTTATTTGCTGATAGGGTATGATATCATTGGTGATGCTTTTGAAAACTTATTTAAAGGGAGTGTTTTTAATGAAGACTTCTTGATGGTCATTGCCACTCTCGGGGCATTGTTTATTGGTTTCTTGCCTGGCGCTGCAACAGAATTTCCTGAGGCCGTGTTTGTTATGTTATTTTTTCAAGTTGGGGAATTATTTGAGGATATTGCGGAGGGCCGTAGCCGAAAATCAATTTCAGAATTAATGGATATTCGTCCGGATTATGCCAATGTACTGCGCGGCGACACTGTTAGTAAAGTGTCCCCAGAAACTGTATCAATTGGAGAAATTATCATGATAAAGCCTGGCGAGAAAATTCCTCTGGATGGCAGGGTTTTGGAGGGAACATCCAATTTAGATACCATAGCTTTAACAGGCGAAAGTGTCCCCAGAAAAATTGACGTAGAAGATACCGTAATATCTGGCTGCGTTAATATATCGGGCATGCTCAAGGTGAAGGTTACAAAAAACTTTGGAGAGTCTACGGCTTCTAAAATTATAAACTTGGTAGAAAATGCAAGTAAAAATAAATCAAAAAGTGAGGCCTTTATAACTAAATTCGCTCGCTTCTATACTCCAATAGTTGTTTTTGTGGCAATTGCTCTATCTATTTTACCACCTGTTTTTTCTTCTGATTTCGCGGGTACATTTTCAGTATGGTTGAATCGCGCATTGACTTTTCTTGTAGTATCTTGCCCATGCGCATTGGTCATTTCTGTCCCTCTCACTTTCTTTGGAGGTATTGGTGGCGCCGGAAAAAATGGGATACTCATAAAAGGGGGAAGCTATATGGAAACACTTGCTAAAATTGGTATTATTGTTTTTGATAAGACGGGTACATTGACTAAAGGTAAATTTGAAGTTAATGCCATTCATCCAAATAAGATTAATGAAAACCAATTGTTACATTTAGCAGCTCATGTGGAACGTTTCTCCACGCATCCCATCGCAATTTCTCTTAAGAATGCGTACCCAAATGAGAATGACGACTGTAAAATAGAAAATGTAGAAGAACTCTCCGGTCAAGGCATCCGAGCGAGAGTGAATGGCGATATTGTTTGTGTGGGTAATACCAAGATGATGGACGCTGTGGGCGCTAAGTGGGAACCATGCGAAAAAAACGGTACAATTATCCATGTTGCTGTAAATGGAGAGTACGTTGGGCATATTGTCATATCAGACACGATAAAGGAGGACTCAAAAGATGCAATTGCCGCATTAAGAACGGAAGGGGTTGAAAAGACCGTTATGCTTACCGGCGACCGAAAAGAAGTTGGGGCGGCTGTTGCAAAGGAACTATCTTTGGATGAATATCATGCAGAACTTATGCCTGCTGATAAAGTGAATTTTTTGGAAAGGCTTATTAAAGAGAAAAGTCCAAAGACCAACTTGGCTTTTGTAGGAGACGGCATAAATGACGCTCCCGTATTAGCGCGAGCGGATGTCGGAATCGCCATGGGGGGACTCGGATCTGATGCTGCCATAGAGGCTGCCGATGTTGTTCTTATGGATGATAAACCATCTAAAATAGCCAAAGCTATCAGTATAGCTCGTCGCACAATAGAAATTGCCAAACAAAATGTTGTATTTGCTATTTTTGTTAAGGTTTTGGTTCTAATACTCGCAGGATTTGGTATAGCCACAATGTGGATGGCCGTATTTGCAGATGTCGGTGTAACCATTTTGGTAATACTTAATGCTGCAAGAACGCTTAAAGCGTAGTCCAAGTTTATTATAAATAGTTTCTATTCATAGAAAGCGGAAAGAAAACGCATATATATTATATACTAGGAATAAAAAATCCCGACAGTCAAATTTTCTGTCGGGATTTTTTAATTGGCGATTGCAACTTGTTACCAGCCAAGAATATGCGCAAACATCAATGGTGCCACTATGGTGGCATCGGACTCTACGATGAATTTTGGACAGGTAGGGGAAAGTTTACCCCATGTGATCTTCTCATTGGGAACGGCTCCGGAATATGAACCATAAGAGGTTGTGGAGTCTGATATTTGGCAGAAATACTGCCAAAGAGATACATCCTTCCATGCAAGATCTTGGGACATCATTGGCACACAGCAAATTGGGAAATCACCTGCAGTTCCGCCGCCGATCTGGAAGAATCCGGTTCCGCGGCTTCCCTTAGGATTATTTTTCTGATACCAGTCAACAAGATGCATCATGGTTTCTATGCCGCCCTTAACAAGACTGGTTTGGAATTCTCCTCTGATGCAATGTGCGGTGAAGATGTTTCCCGTTGTGCAATCTTCCCATGCAGGAATAATAATAGGAATGTTCTTCTCGCAAGCTGCTAGTACCCAGCTGTCTTTAGGGTCTATCTCATAGTACTGTTTAAGTACTCCGCTGCGTATAACTTTATACATGAACTCGTAAGGGAACAAACGTTCGCCCTTAGCGGCGGAATCTTTCCATGCGTCAACAAGATGTTTTTCCAATCTTCTGAAAGCTTCTTCCTCCGGAATGCATGTATCAGTTACTCTGTTCATGTGGTTATCAAGAAGTTCCTGCTCCATATCCGGAGTAAGATCTCTATAATAAGGAACTCTCTTGTAGTGCGTGTGCGCAACAAGATTCATAATGTCTTCTTCCATGTTATTTGCTGAACAGCAAACAATTGCGAATTTGTCTTGACGAATCATCTCTGCTAGAGATAGTCCAAGTTCCGCGGTACTCATTGCACCTGCCATAGCAAGCATCATCTTACCGCCCTCTGCCAGAAGCTTTTCATAAGCTACTGATGCATCCACCAAGGTTGCAGAATTAAAGTGGCGATAGTGGTGTTCTATAAACTGTGAAATAGGTCCTTTACTCATAATTTTATTTTTTTAAGTATTAAAATGTTCTTTTTCAAGTATTAATATATTCTTTGCAGGCCCGGCTAGCTGATATGCATAACGTTCCGGAGCGGCGCTCGCAAAATTATTAAATTTTAGTTAGATTTGCACGTATTTTTTAAGGGACTTCTTTTTATTGTCCCGACAGTTTACTAACTTATTTAATAATGATCACAAAACAAGCAATTACAGCCTTCAGTAGCATCCACACACCGTTCTATTACTATGACATAGAATTACTTAAAAAGACCCTGGACATCTACACATCTTACATTAAGAAATTTAACTACAATGCGCATTATGCCGTTAAGGCTAATGCAGAACCTAAAATCTTGCAAATCATTCAGAAAGCGGGACTTGGCGCTGATTGCGTGAGTGGCAATGAGGTATCTCTTGCGATAAAGAGCGGATTTTCTCCCAGCAAAATAGTATACGCCGGAGTTGGTAAATCAGATAAAGAAATAAAGACAGCCCTTAAGGCTGGAATCTTTGGATTCAATTGTGAATCAGTACCTGAGATTAAAGTTATTAATGACCTTGCCGCCGGAATGGGAAAGGTTGCAAGAATCTCTTTAAGAGTAAACCCGGATATTGATGCTCATACTCACAAATATATTTCTACTGGAAGAAAAGAGGATAAATTTGGAGTAAGTCCTTGGGAGTTTCAAGCTGTTGCTGATGAGTTGAGAAATTTCAAAAATATCAAAATGATTGGTCTGCATTTTCATGTTGGCTCTCAAATCACTGATATGAGCGTATTCCCAATGCTTTGCAAGATGATTGAGCAACTGCAGCAATGGTTTATTGACCATGATATAAATATTGAAAACCTGAATCTTGGCGGCGGTCTTGGTGTTGATTATGAGAATCCTACAAAGAATCCTATTGCAAACTTTAAAGATTACTTTGAACTGATACATAAGCACCTGATTGTACGTCCGGGACAGAAAGTTCATTTTGAGCCGGGACGCGCTATTGTTGCACAGTGCGGAGATTTGATTTCCAGAGTTTTATATGTGAAGATAGGGCAGAAAATGAAGTTTGTAATTCTGGATGCCGGAATGAATGACCTTATCAGACCCGCACTGTATCAGGCAGTTCATGCAATTGATAATTTGACTTCCGATAAGAAACCTTTGAAATATGACGTAGTGGGACCTGTCTGTGAGAGCAGCGATAAATTTGCGCATGCAATTTTATTGCCTGAGACTCAGAGAGGTGACTTGTTTGCAATTCATACCGCCGGAGCTTATGGGCAGGTAATGGCAATGAAGTATAACCAGAGAGATTTGGCCAAGGCTTATTATTCTGATGAAATATTAAAAAAGTAAAAGTTTTTTTTCTCCCGACAGATTAACTGTCGAGATTATAATGTTAGTTATTAGTAGTTTATAGAAATGTTTGAAAACCTGATAGACAGACTGGAAAATTCCTTTAAAATGTTAAAGGGAGAGGGGAAGATTACAGAAATAAATATATCTGAGACTCTTAAGGAAGTGCGCAGAGCTTTGCTGGACGCCGATGTCAGCTATAAAGTTGCAAAAAGTTTTTGCGATGATGTTAAGGATGTCGCTATAGGACAGAATGTTATAAAGTCTGTTAAACCCAACCAGATGATGATAAAAATTGTCCATGATGAGCTTGCCAAACTGATGGGAAGCGAGGCCAAGGACATTAACATCAAGGGCAATCCGGGAATAGTTCTGGTTAGCGGTCTTCAGGGTTCAGGTAAAACTACCTTCTGCGCAAAGCTTGCAAATTATTGT
>JAQWEK010000066.1 GCA_028704975.1 Bacteroidales bacterium
CAGAAGATGCTCCTGTGATTACCTTGGATTTATATTTGCAGAACATTGCTTTAATAAGTGATTCCGATTCTGCCATTGTGAATTCAGGAGAAATTAGACCTATTGATAATCAAGAGCAACAGAACAATAAAATTTCTCTTATGACCGTTCATGCGGCAAAGGGTTTGGAGTTCCCCTACGTTTATGTTGTAGGCATGGAGGAAAATTTGTTCCCTAGCGGCGGTTTGTACGGGGCGTCTGAGAAAGACATAGAAGAGGAGAGAAGGCTGTTTTATGTGGCTATTACCAGAGCAAAGGAGGGGATTAAACTCTCTTACGCCCGTTCAAGAATGAAGTACGGAGAGTACGTTAACAACCTGCCCAGCAGATTCTTAAAAGAAATAGACAAACAATATCTTAAGAACCCAATTGAAGTAGGAGGCATGCAATCCTTTGCTTCAAGTCATTACGGGCTGTCAAGTAGCAGTCAAAGAGACGGCGTTAAACAGCCGGGAGCCGGGCAGAACAGAGAGAGTATAGATAAATCTCAGCGGTCATATAGCCGTTCATTTACCCCTGCGGCAGAGATGCGTCCAAAGGATCCCGATTTTATTCCGGATTCACCGCTTAAGATGAAAATTGGACAACGCGTTGAGCATGAGCGCTTTGGTTTAGGGACCATAATTTCTCTTACAGGAGAGTCTATTGACAAAAAAGCAATTGTTGATTTTGACCAAGGCGGAAGGAAGACATTACTGCTTAAATTTGCTAAAATGAAAATTGTTTAAATTTTTACAAATAGTGGCACGGACTTTGTGAAGTGAAAGACAGTTTTTCATAGTTTAAGTTTAGGTTAAGTAACGAGACCGTCTAGGGTCTCGCGAAAATTAAAAGGTCGGAAACCGCCAGGTTCTCCGGCCTTTTTTTCAATTAAATCATTTTGTCTCATTTGTTTCTGTCGCGATAAGATAAATATATCCTTTGGCAACCCATATTTTTATTTCCGTTTTATATTTGTCATATGCCTCTAAAAAGTAATTTGTTTTTAGAAAATATTGTATATGAGAGATTTGTGTAAAAGAAGCGGATGCGTAACAAGGTTATGCCGCGCTATGATTCTAATTAGCGCTTTTGCTGCGGGATGTACGCCTTATGCAACAAGCGAGGAGGAAAAACAAAAAACGGGTGAAAACGATAGTTCAAAAATTGTTTTCAAAATAGACGGTGATTCCTTTAAGAAGGCTCTGCAAATCACAGAGCAGTCTTACGGAAATTATGTCTCAGATCTCGGCGGTGCTGATGAATCTTCTGGATTTTCAACCGTACTGGATACAAACAAGTACATATTAAAGGTTTTAAATAGTTCGGGAGCCGAGATTTATAACGGAGTTTATTCTGCGCGTCCTGCCGTTTTAAATGTAACGGCAGGGACTTACACGGTGAGAGTATTTTCCAGAGAGTTTAAAGAGCCCGAATTAGATATTCCTCTTTTTGGAGATGAGCAGATTATCAAAATAAAAAGAGACAGTACAGCTCATATATCATTGATTTCTTCACAGTTAACCGGAGGTATAAAGCTGGAGTATACGTCTAATTTCACTAATTATTTTAAAGGGACAGGTGTTTATATGAGAAAGGATACTGCTCAAATAAAATGCTTTTATTACTCGCCGCACTATGTTTTTTTTCTTCCCGGAAACGTTTCTGTTGTGTATAAAAATAAAGACGGAGATCCATCATATACTCCGTGCGATCATAAAACGTACGCGGATACTATATTGTTAACCAGAAAGTTAAAGGCAGGAGAAATGGTGACGGTTAAATTGGATTACATTCTCTCCAAGATAACCGGAACAGGTATAAAAATTAGCGTAGATACAACCAGAACATGGATAAATGAATATTTTAATCTGGGAAGCATCGCCCCCTATGGCAGCCATTCAATATATGAAGCAACAAAAGCAATAGGGGATACCATGACAGTCTTTGGATATATTGTTGGCGGAGACATGACGTCATCTTCTTTTAAGAGAAAACCTCCTTTCTCATCTAAGACGCATATTGCTATAGCAACAAACTCATGGCAGGCTTTAAGAAGCAACTGTATGGCTGTAGAACTCTCTGCCACAAGTAAATTGAGAGGCGAACTCAATCTTGTTGACCATCCGGAATATTTAAAAAGACCAATAATTGTTAGAGGTACAATTGTGGATTCTTATATGAATTATCCGGGGATGAAAAGTGTCAAGTTTTACAAATTTTTATAATCCCGACGGATTCATTCTAATTTTTTACCTTTGTTGAATATAAACACAATTTCATATGGAACAGAGTTATTTTGCACATCCGTCAGCAATTGTAGATGAACATTGTACAATTGGAGATGGAACTAAAATATGGCACTTCTCTCACATAATGGAAGGGGCTGTTATTGGCAGACATTGCAATATAGGGCAGAACGTCGTAATTTCTCCTGGTGTTGTATTGGGGAATAATTGCAAGGTGCAGAATAATGTATCTGTCTATACAGGAGTGGTTTGCGGGGATGATGTTTTCCTTGGCCCTTCATGTGTTTTTACAAATGTGATTAATCCGCGCAGTGCTGTAAACCGTAAGAGCGAGTATGCTCAGACTCAAATTGGCACCGGCGTTACGGTAGGTGCAAACGCAACAATTGTATGCGGCCATAATATTGGCAATTATGCATTCATAGGAGCGGGGGCGGTTGTTACAAAGGAGGTTCCGCCTTATGCTCTTGTGGTAGGAAATCCCGCAAAACAAACGGGATGGATGAGCGAATACGGATGTAAACTCAACTTTAAAAAAGATGAAAAAGGCTCATTAACTGCTGTTTGCAAAGGCAGCGGTGTAAAATATAAATTGTATAATAATACAGTTTATAAGCTATAATTTAAAGTTCCCCGGCATTGTTGTAGCAGTGCATTCATGTTATAGCAATGCCGCCTTATCCTCTGCTATTCCCTTTTTTCTTTGTTTTCGGAAACGGTAATATCGTTTGCGTGCTCTGCAATAAGCCTTGGAAGTCTCTCGCTTTTAGCATAATACAAGAAGAATATTGTTACTGCAATGGTGACAATTGCTGCAATTATGTAGCCGGTGTTTGCAATGATATGCAGGCCTCCTTTGTTTAAAGGTGCAATCATTATATATGCAGTACAAATGAACGTAAGAAATATTGCAGGTATTGACATTATCCAGTGGCATTTCTTTTCTGATGCAAAATATGCCGCACATGTCCACAAGGTGATAACTGCAAGAATTTGATTGCTTATGCCAACAAGATTCCATATCGTTGAGAACTCCATTTGGCTGATAATAAACGCAAGAACAAAGATGGGAATGGCTATGTAGATTCTGTTTATAATTTTTTTCTGCGGAATTTTAAATGCATCCGCAATAACTATTCTCATACTTCTAAATGCGGTGTCTCCGCTGGTGATAGGGCATACTACAACTCCGATTATTGCAATGACGGCTCCAAATTTTCCAAGCCATGTATTGCATATAATATTAACAATTTTTGCCGGGGTCATTCCGCCTGCAGCAGCGGCGTTAAGACCTTCCGGCCCATTGTAAAATGCCATTGCCGCCGTAGCCCAGATAGATGCAACAATTCCTTCTGTTATCATGGCACCGTAAAAAATCTTGTGCCCGTATTTTTCATTTCCAAGGCAGCGTGCCATAAGCGGAGATTGAGTTGCGTGAAATCCGGAAATGGCACCGCAAGAAATTGTTATGAAAAGAAATGGGATCAAATAAGATGGAGCGGGCATTTTAAAACTGTGGAACGCGGAGGGAGTAAGTTCTATCATGCTGCGGTGTACCGCGGGGTTGGGAGAGAATCCGTGATATAAAATAGCGATAAAGAGCATGATTGCCATTAACAATAATATGGCTCCCATGTATGGATAAATTTTGCCAATGATTTTACTTATCGGGAGCAGCGTTGCACAAATATAGTAGGCAAAAATAATAAAGAGCCAGATTTGAATATTGTGCGTATTTGCCAGATTATCAAGAAGGTCTGCAGGCCCGTTTACAAAAGAAGATCCAACGGCAATCAGCAGAAAGCAATTAAAAATAACCATGGCCTTGCTGATGTATTTTCCAAGATATCTTTTTGTCAGTCCCGGAAGCTGGCTGCCGTTGTTTCTTAATGACAACATTCCGGATACATAATCATGCGCCGCTCCCATAAACACACATCCAATTACAATCCACAGATATGCAAGGGGTCCGTATGCGGCTCCAAGGATTGCACCAAAAATCGGCCCCAGTCCGGCAATATTCAAAAACTGGATTACATAAATTCTCCATGGGTGAAGGACTTCATAATCAACCCCGTCTGCAATTTTATGTGCCGGTGTAATTCTATTTGGGTCGGCTCCAAAAAATCTATCCAGAAATTTTCCGTAGGTAAAATATCCAACTACAAGAAGTGCAATTGAAAGCAAAAAAGTTATCATTGTTAATCAAGTTTAGTCAGGTACGTGATACAAAAAAACCGCCGGTATTGTGCGTTGGCACTCCTTCGGCGGTCTAAAGTTACAGAAAAAATGTTTTTATTAAATTTTTTTACTCTCGACAGCAATTATTCAACTTCAACACCTTGCTCTTTAAGCATTTGCAGTCCAATGTCCTTCAGTTTGAATTTTTGAATTTTTCCGCTGCCGGTAAGAGGAAACTCCTTCACAAACAGGATATACTTGGGAATTTTAAATCTTGCAATCTTGTTCTTGCAGAATTCTTTTACGTCAGACTCATTTATGTCAGACCCTGGCTGTATAATGATAAAGGCTCCCACAGCCTCTCCGTATTTCTTGGATGGTATTCCTGCAACTTGCACATCTTTAATACCATCCATGTGATACAAGAACTCTTCTATCTCACGCGGATATATATTTTCTCCTCCTCTAATGATCATATCCTTTATTCTTCCGGTAATTTTATAATTACCGTGCTCATCTTGGATGCCGAGATCTCCAGAGTGAAGGTATCCGTTTTTGTCTATTGTTTCTGCCGTAGCTTCCGGATTGTTATAGTAACCCTTCATATTATTATATCCCTTGTTACAAAGTTCTCCCTGTTCCCCTGGAGTGCAAAACTCTCCGGTCTCCGGATTGATAACCTTTACTTCCGTGTGTTCAAATTCATATCCGACTGTGGTACAGCGCTCTATGAAGCTCTGCTCAATTCTTGTATGAGTCATTCCCGGAGATGTTTCTGTTAAACCGTAAACGCTGGTTACCCTCATGTACATTTTGTCCTCTACCTCTTTCATCAACTCTATCGGACAAAGAGAACCTGCCATAATTCCTGTTCTTAAAGATTTCATGTTAAACATCTTGAACATTGGGTGATTGAGCTCCGCTATGAACATTGTCGGAACTCCATATACAGCGGTGCATCTCTCCTTATGAATTGATGCCAGAACTATGAGAGGATCAAAACGTTCCACCATTACTTGAGTGCAACCGTGCGTTATTACATTCATTGTTGCCAGTACAATGCCAAAGCAGTGGAACAGCGGAACGCAGCAGCAAAGTTTATCACTTGCCGTGAATTTCATGTGCTCTCCTGTTAGAAATCCGTTATTTGCAATGTTGTAATGTGTTAACATGACGCCTTTTGGAAAGCCGGTTGTACCGGAGGTGTACTGCATATTGACAACATCATGGCAATTTGTCTGAGCTCTTAGTTCATTAAGCTTTTTATCATCCGTATGGTCACCAAGCAAGAAGAGTTCTTGGGTATTGTACATGCCTCTGTATTTTTCCTGCCCAATGAAAACTACGTTCCTCATTTTGGGATACTTCTCACTTTTCAAAGCACCTCTCTGGCATGTTCTTAATTCAGGTAACATCTTGTACACCATCTCTATATAGTCTGTATCCCTGTCGCGATCTATGAGACATAAAGTCTGCATATCAGAATCCTTGCACAAATACTCAAGTTCACTTTGCTGATAATTTGTGTTAACGGTAACGCAGATTGCACCAATCTTTGTGCAGGCGTACATTATTGTAAGCCAGTCAGGCACATTGGTTGCCCAAATGCCAACATGAGAGCCTCTGGTTACTCCAATTTCAATGAAACCTTTTGCAAGTCTGTTGACCCTCTGATCCAGTTCTGCGTATGTGAATCTTAAATCTCTGTCTGAATAGACAATTGCCTCTTTGTCCGGAGTTTCTTTTGCCCATTTTTCCAGCCACTGTCCTATAGTAAGGTCAAAAAGAGGGAGCTCTTTATTTTTTCTTTGTAGTAGTTTTTGAATATCCGCAATGAATTTTGCTTTATTACTTTTTTTATCCTCTTTAATATACTTTACTTTTTTTATCTTTTTCATTTTTTATTTCCTTCCTAGGCGGGTACATAAATGATTCCCAGTACCTTAGCCTCTTTTGTCGCTGATGCTGATCCAACAAAATGCGGTACTATGGAATCATAGTATATGCTGCCTCCTGCCTCAAGCGTATGTGTTTCTTTTCCGTAAATAACTTTAATGGAACCTTCCAGTACAAACAAGAACTCTTCTCCCTCATGGGAAGAGAACGTTTTTTTGCCTTTAGACGGTTCAATTTCAACTAGATATGTTTCCATCTGCCTATTTCTTTTGCTCTCTGCAAGTGAATAGAAATGTATATATCCTCTCTCGCTATTGCGGCTTCTCATCACAGGCGTGTTAAGTGCCTCCTTAACTGATGAAACCGCTGCACCCAAATCTTCCTCACCATCCAAGAGCGTACCGAGTCGTATTCCGAGGACCCTCGTAATCTTTTGAAGATCACCAATAGTAGGAGTACCATTGCTGCCCTCCATCTGTTTTAGGAATTTGACATCTAGTCCTGTCTCTTTAGAAAGATCGCTAAGCGACATCTTTCTTGCTTCTCTTGCAGCAGTTAATCTGCGGCCAATTTGAGTTTTTTCTTGTTTCATCTTTTAAAAAGAATTTGGCGACAAATTTAAGAATAAATGATTAAATTGCATTTAGGAATGGCGTTTGCGGCGTGTCAAATACTAATTTTAAGTAACTTTTCAATATATAAATTGCTTATATGTTGTAAGTTACAATAGCGCCGTAATGCCATTACAAATCGTAACATAATTTTGACAACTTTATTTTTTAAGAAATTTGGATTAGCTAAATGAAGAATTTGAGCGCGTTTTGGAACAATTACATTTTAAAAGTTTGATTTATGGATTTCAGATTGGAAGTTTTTGCGGTAACGGCGTCAACGCTGAATTTTACTAAGGCTGCGGAGCTATTAAACATATCCCAGCCTGCCGTTACAAAACATATACAGGAATTAGAGAAAGAGTATGGCATTCAGCTTTTTGCAAGGCGGGGAGCCAAGTTGGAACTTACGTATCAGGGAGAATGTTTTTTGGTATCCGCAAAAGATATTTTAAAAAGATATAAAAATTTACGCTCGGATGCAGAAATGCTAAAGACTGTATTTTCCGGTGATATAAAAATCGGTGCTCCCGCTCCGCTTTACTATGGCATTATTCCAAGACTTGCCGCTGATTTTTGTCTCCTCTCACCCGGAGTGAATATGGATTTGAAAATTGTAGAATCTCCTGATATACACGATGCTGTCAGAAATGGTAAAATTGATGTTGGTTTTTCATATGATTTTAAGAATGTAAAATATCCCTTTATTCGCGACAGTATTATGTTAGTATCCTCAGGACGGTTTGATAATTTATGTGATGAGGCAAAAGCGGATGAGTTGGAAAACATGAGATTTGTCTCATACGGCGGAGATGCCGCAACCGATTTACAAATAAAAACCATGTTGTCCGGGCAGGGCATTGATTACAATAAAATGAATAGCATGACCACGCTGGAAAACTCAAGAGTTGCAGTTGATTTTCTGATTCATTGCGGCAAATCGGGTCAGAAT
>JAQWEK010000007.1 GCA_028704975.1 Bacteroidales bacterium
TTTTGGCTTGGGGAGAAGGTTCCGGAAACTCTGTAAAAGCACTTGTCGAGGGTGATGTTGACAGTATGAATCCCGCTTCTTATCTGCAGGAACATAAGAATATACACGTTTTCATTGACGATTCGGCCTCTGTCAAACTGACGAGAATTGATACTCCTTGGCTTACTGATAAAGTTGAGTGGACTCCGTATCTTATTAGAAAGGCAGTGTTCTGGCTTTGCAGAAAATTGAACAAGCCAATTCTAAAACTTACAGATAGAGATTACAATGATAATTTGATGTCAAACCTTGTTACTACAAAAGGGCCTGCCAGCCAGATTAACATTAAGGTATTCAATGATTTGCAGCATACAATCAGCGGATGGCCGGGAGGAAAACCAAATGCTGATGATTCGACACGTCCCGAGCGTGCAAAACCTTATCCAAAGAGAGTTGTAGTATTTAGCCCTCACCCGGATGATGATGTGATTTCAATGGGCGGAACTCTTGCAAGACTTTCTGAACAGGGACATGATATTTATATGGCTTATGAAACAAGTGGAAATATTGCCGTTTTTGATCATGACGTTGTAAGATATCTGGATTTTATCAGAGAGAGTGCCGGCTTGTTTGGCTTCTCCGATGAAAAGGCAAAAGAACTTTTCACAGACATTAAGACTGCTCTTGCAAAAAAGCATCCCGGAGAAGCTGATCCAATGATTGTCAGAAAGATAAAGACTGTTATCCGTCGCGGAGAAGCCCGTTCTGCCTGCCGCTATCTTGGGATTCCGGAGAGTCATGTCAACTTCCTTGCATTGCCTTTCTATGAGACGGGCGGTGTAAAGAAAAATCCGCTTAGCAGAAAAGATATTGATATTGTAAAGACACTGCTTCAAAAAGTAAAACCCCATCAGATTTTTGCAGCGGGTGATTTATCAGATCCGCATGGCACACATAGAGTTTGTTTCCAGGCAGTTATAGCTGCTTGCAATGAGCTCAAGAAAGAGTCTTGGTTTAAAGATTGCCGTATGTGGATGTACAGAGGCGCATGGCAAGAGTGGGATGTTGCAGAGGAGGAGATGGCTGTTCCATTGAGCCCAGAAGAGGTTAAGATAAAGAGAGATGCAATCTACCGTCACCAGTCTCAAAAAGACTACCCGTTGTTCCCCGGTTCGGATGCTCGTGAATTCTGGCTGAGGGCAGAGGAGAGAAATCACAACACTGCCGTAATATTTGATAAACTCGGTATGGCTGAATATCAAGCAATTGAACTATTTGTAAGATATAAATTTTAATCCCGACGGATTTTTCTTTTGATACATGGGTTATTTATGAACAAAATAGTCAAATCATTAATGCTCCTTGCGGCACTGCTTCCTTTTGGAAACATGAATGCAAGGAGCATTTATGTTGCTAATAACCAGATTAATATGAATACAAAAAAAAACGAGGCTCTGGACAAAGCATTTAATGCCGATAAAGAAGTTGTACGTAAAACCTATAAGGTGAAACATGTTAAATTTGCAGTTGCGTCCCCTACTTTTTTGCAAATCAATAAAAAGTTTGAGAGTGAAAAGGTATCATCAGGCGCAGTTGATGTGGTCAATTGGCCAAAAGCAAACGGTGATTACAAACCTGTCGCGAGCTTTAAGATAATGTATACGGATACAGATATTTACATACAATATAATGTTAAAGAGAAGGCACTAAAGGCCGTATTTGATAAAGATGAAAATTCGCAGCCCTGGACAGATGACTGTATGGAATTTTTCATTAAACCTTCCGATAATCTGAATGATTCTCTCTATTTTAATTTGGAAATGAATTGCATAGGACATGGTTTGCTCGGGATGGGAGAAGGGAGAAAGAACAGGCATAACGCTCAGCCTGAGGTTATAAAACTTATACGCAGATTTTCTACTTTGGGGAATAAGGCTTTTGGTATTAGAGAGATAGAGAAGGAAAATGATTTAGCCGGAAACAAAGTTAAGGACGATGATGTTTGTGTGAGCGCAGATAAGCAGGAAGTTTATGAGTGGACTATGGTAATAGTTTTACCTATCAAACTAATATGTGAGAATGGTGTTAAAGACTTGAAAGGCAAGAGAGTAATGGGTAACGTATATAAGTGCGGAGATGCTATGCCGCAAGCTCATTATTTGACGTGGAACCCAATCGGTACATCTAAGCCCGATTATCACAGACCTGAATATTTTGGATATCTGAAGTTTGAAAAATAAAATTAAAGAATTTGGCAAGACTATTAGAAAGGATAGCCTATTCCAAAACTGAATTCAAAGTTATTATGTTTGAACCATTTGCCCGGTCCTATCCATTCTGATGAGGCCGGGTTAAATGTTTTAAAACCAAGGTCTAATCTTAGCAGCGCAAAACTCAAATCCAGTCTCAATCCTACTCCGCAGTCTAATGCGATATGTTTGTAAAAGTCTTTGCCTCTGAAGATTCCGGCCTCATCCGTTTGTTTTCCTGTTACGTCATCTTTACCTCTGTCAAATGTCCAGACGTTTCCTGCGTCCGCAAATATGGCTCCGCGCAATATCCAAAATACCGGAAACCTGTACTCCACATTTGATTCCAGTTTTATGTCTCCGGTCTGATTGGAAATTCTCCATGCTGTATCCAGTTGAGCATAACCTGGACCCAAAGTTCTTGGCTGCCAGCCCCTTAAATCATAAGCTCCGCCTCCCCAAAATAATTTTTCAAATGGCAAAACGGAAGAATTTCCGTATCCGCGTCCGACTCCGCCAAGCAATCTTATTGCAAGCATGTGGTTCTTGTTCTGTCCTATCTTTATAGTGTATACAGATGATAATTCCATCTTATAATACTGTGAATAAGGAGACTTCCATATCAATTTCTCTCCCGCATCATCTGTGGCAAAATTATTATCAAACAGGCTTATCAGATTTCCGCTCAAATCAATTGAGTATCTAAAATAGAAAAAACTGCGGGCCGGATTTGTGGATGCATCTGTTGTGAAATAGACGTTTCCCCCTACTCCTAAATCAAAGTGGTCTTTATATGAATTGCGCAAGAAAGGGTCATTAAGTTTTTTATAGAAAGCCGTATCAAGATTGTAAAGCTTAACAATGTTTGCCTGAAGCAGATTTGCCTTAAAGAACCACTTGCCGTATGCATTCCATGTATATCCGTAACTTGCCGACAAAATGTTTCTTGTATACTCCGGACGCTTTTGATAACTGTAGGAGGCTATAAATTCCGTGCGCGGAACAACTGCATTCTGGAACCATCTGTCTGGAGCTAAAAGAAAATTCGGAACACTAAGGGAAGTACTTACGCCCAATTCAGTTGAGTGAATATTGCTGTTTGGCTTAAACTGGAAATCTCCCATAAAACTTACAGAGAAAAGTTCACCTCCTCTGAATAAATTTTTATGATAATAGGAAAATGTGGGGGAAACTCCAAATAGCCCGTTTGAATTAGTGGAGCCCTGCAAATTAACTTTGTATCCTTGTAATGTGTTAGCTATAAGCTTAATGTCTGTTTTTACTTTGGATGAATCTGTTTCCGTCAAACCTATGTTTACACTGGAAAAAAGGCCCATCTCGCTATATCTGCGGTAGGTGGCGGATACTGCGTCAGCGTTATATTTGGAGCCTGGTACAATCATGTTCATTCTGTTAAGCACTTTCTTGCGCAACAATAAAGTGCTTCCGGTTTTTGCACTGCGTCCAATCACATATATCCGCTTGTATTTGACGGTATCTACTTGAGAGCGTATTACGGATATAATACTGTCTTTATTTGCAATATCAATAGAATCAATAAGTTTTGGCATCCTCATCCTGCGCTGGAAATTACGCGTAGGCGTTACATAGACATTATCAAAAGTAAACACTCTGTGAGGTTTTGCCTCTTTTGGTGTCTCATTCCTTGTGAAATCTTCTACCGTTACATTTACGTGCGCAAAGCCGTTATGCATTAAAGTGTCTGCCGTGTAAAAGAAATAATTTTTTGTGAATCCATAGTAACCGCTGTTCCTGTATACCAGAGACATTCTTGCAGACTCTTTTTCCAGAATATCCTCTGAAAGTATGCTCCCTTTCTTAATATAGCTATTTGAAGAATCTGCCAGCATGATTCTATAAAGAGCCGTATCTTTAATTTTATATGCAATACTGTCAATCAAATATCTTTTTCCGGAAGCTACATAGTAAATTACTCTTGTCTTTTTATTTTTTGTTTCTACTGAATCTGCAATTTTATTATTGTAATAACCTTTAAATTGCAGATGGTTAGCCATGTTTGTCTTTGAACTTTCAACTAAATCCGGATCAAAAATCACCGGTTCCTGCCCTATTTTCTTAGCTAACTTGTCCCATCCTTTTCCGCTGCCATCACCTGAATTATAAAGATTTATAAATGGGTTGAAGCCAAACAAAGAGGTGTTGGGAGTTTGCTTAATATATTTCTGAAGGTCTGTAATATTTTCCTTGCTGTTCAAATGCCCGTTATTAGTTCCGTTATCAATAATCTCAATTGTGTTGCCCCTCAAAAGGCTTTGATTTTCCGGAATTACCCTGGTCATGCTGCAAGAAGAGAACGATGCCGCATATATAAAGAGAGCAGCCGATGCAATAGCGCCGGAAGTCATTATCCTCCTTAAAAGCCTTATCTTCATTGTAATATGTGAGTTAAAGTACTTCAAACGCTTAACGGTGCCTTTACAAATTCCAAATTTAGACAAAAAAGATGGAAACTGCCCTGTATGGAATAACATGCTTACAATAATTGGCAGAGCTTGAACAATCATTTGTAATTATAAATATATTTGTCCCCGCGTTTTAAATCCGAGTGACTTGGATTGCAAAATTTTTATTAAAGTAACTCACTTACATTTTTAAAATGAAAAACAAGTACATTGATTTGGTTGAACAGTCTTTTGACTGGCCGCAAGACGAATTTAGAGTAGAAGAAGGCAATCTGTTTTTTCATGATATCCCAATGATGGATATCATTGAGCAATACGGAACTCCTTTGAAACTCACATATTTGCCTAAGATCTCCAGCCAAATTCAAAGAGCTAAAAGAATGTTTAACGTGGCCATGGCAAAGGTTGATTATAAAGGGTCTTATAACTATTGCTACTGTACAAAAAGTTCCCATTTCTCATTTATTTTGGAAGAGGCTCTTAAGAATGATATATTTTTGGAGACCTCATCTGCTTTTGATATCAATCTCATTGATTCTCTGTATTATGAGAAGAAGTTAAAAGAGGACATGACTATTGTGTGCAACGGTTTCAAAAAGGATACTTATATTGATAATATAGCAGAGAAAATAAATGGCGGCTGGAAAAATGTCATTTCTGTTATGGATAACCTTGGTGAGTTTGATGATCTTGACGCACATGTAAAGGTTCCCGCCAAGCTTGGGATACGCATTGCATCTGAAGAAGAGCCAAAATTTGAGTTCTATACAAGCCGGCTTGGCATCAGATATTCAGATGTAATTCCTTTTTACAAGGCAAAACTATCTAAAAGCAATAAGTTTACTTTAAAGATGCTGCACTTCTTTATAAACACCGGAATTAGAGATAATGCATACTATTGGAATGAGCTGGCCAAGTGCGTAAATGTCTATTGTGACTTACGCGCAATATGTCCTACCCTTGACTCTTTAAACATTGGCGGAGGCTTCCCAATCAAAAATTCGCTAGTGCAAGATTATGAGTATGAGTACATGACAGAGGAAATTGTTTCTCAAATTAAGAAAATTTGCAAGTCACGCGGAGTGGCGGAACCAAACATTTTTACAGAATTTGGAAGTTTTACAGTTGGAGAAAGCGGTGCAGCTATTTTTCAGATATTGGATTGCAAGCAGCAGAACGACAGAGAACGCTGGTACATGGTAGACAGTTCATTTATGACCACATTGCCGGATACTTGGGGCATAAAACAGAGATTTATAATGCTTCCTATTAATAAATGGAATTGTGAATATCAGCGCGTTTTCTTGGGTGGATTAACCTGCGACTCACAAGATTATTACAATGCGGAAGCACATGCGAATGCCATATTCTTACCGGTTGTTGAAGGCCGGCACGATGAGGAACCTTTATATATCGGATTCTTCCATACCGGTGCATATCAAGAGTCAATTGCCGGGTACGGCGGAATACAACACTGCCTGCAACCCGCTCCAAAACACGTGATTATAGACCGTGACGAACACGGCGAATACTTCACAAAACTCTTTAGCAAGGAACAGTCTTACAAGAGCATGCTAAAAATATTAGGATATTAAAATAATGGCGCCGTCTTCTATTCAAGGCAGCATCATAATTTTATTAACTTTGCTACATGCAGCTCTCAAACAAGCAAATAAAAGATATTCGCGCTCTCCAGCAGAAAAAGTTTAGGCAGGAGACGGGTCTGTTTGTGGTTGAAGGAGAGAAACTTGTAGAGGAGGCGTTGCATTCTGACTTTAATGTCCGCGCGGTTTACAAATCTTCTGAGATTGGAGATGAGTGCATGGCCCGCATAAGTTCACTCTATACGCCTTCACCTATTCTGGCAGTAGTTGAACAGAATAAACAGTCGGAATTTAAAGCCTTTGCGGCATCCATATTTAAGAAAGCAAAAGAACATCATAATGAGAAATTCCCGCTATGTTTAGGTCTCGACGGTGTAAAGGACCCGGGGAATTTTGGTACAATAATCAGACTTGCAGACTGGTACGGCATTAACGCAATATTTGCATCAGAAGACACTGTTGAACTTTATAATCATAAGACTGTACAAGCTACGATGGGCGCAATATTCAGAACCTCAGTTATATACTGCAAGCTTGCAGAAGCAGTAAAAGAGTTTAAAGATGCAGGGTTGCCGGTTTACGGAACTTTTCTGGATGGAAGCAACCAAAACTGCGTAAAAAAACATGGTTTGGTAATTATGGGGAGCGAGTCATTTGGAATCTCCAAAGAAATAGAAAATCTGATACCCGCAGAACATAAATTATATATTCCGTCATATGGAAAAGACGGCAATATTAAACCGCGCAAGGAATTTTCCACATCAGAGTCTCTTAATGTTGCAACCGCAACTGCCATTATCTGTCAGGAGTTCAGAAAGGCTTAAACATTACAAAATCATTATTACTCTGTTAAGTTAAACGCAAGATGTTTTTTATTTCTAATTTTGTGACGGTTATGGAGTTTATATGAAAATCTATGGCGGTAGATAAACTGAAAATATTGGTTGTAGATGATGAAGCCACTCTTTGTCAAGGTATTAAATTTAACTTGGAAGTTGAAGGTTATGACGTGGATACAGCCTACAGCGCAGAAGAAGTCCTTAAGAAACCTGTCACGGAATTAGTGCAATACTCTCTTATTCTGCTGGATGTAATGATGGGGGAGATGAACGGGTTTAAGATGGCTCAACTATTAAAATCCAGGCCGGAGACTGCAAAAATCCCAATCATTTTCTGCACTGCAAAAGATACTGAAGACGATCAGGTTGCAGGTCTTAATATAGGCGCTGATGATTATATTCCTAAACCATTTACCATCAGAACGTTACTTGCGCGTGTCAAAAGTGTTTTAAGGCGGACTTCCACAAACACTGACATTCATAATGATATCTTGGATTATGAATCTATTCATATAAATTTGAATAATAAGACATGTACGGTAGATGGTAAAGAACTAGAACTCACAAAAAAAGAGTTTGAAATTTTAGTTCTTCTGTTGGAGAACAAGAATAAAGTTTTGTCCAGAGATGAGATTTTATCAAAAATATGGGGTGATGATGTAATAGTGGTTAACCGTACTATAGACGTAACAATCACAAGATTGCGCAAGAAAATAGAGCCATACGGAAAATGTATTGTTACTCGCTACGGATACGGATATATTTTTGAGGAGCCCATTCAGTAATACAATAATCCGATTTACAAGATGAAAATACGGAAAAACTACAAGCAGGTGCGTGAGACCTTAATGTTTGTATTGCTGCTGTCCGTGATATGGATATCTGCAGCAGTGTTTGTTTTTTTTCGTTATTCTAGTGAAAAAAGGTTCAAAGAGGATTTGATGAATGCCTCTTTGCAAAGTGTAAATGAGCATGTTGCGGAGACATTGGTGAATAAGGCGGGTTATTATTATGGACAATCGGGCAGGAGACTCTTCAATTCTTTGGACAGCAGCTTTAAAGATATTAAGAGAATATATCCGGACATCCGCATCACAATTATAAAGACGGACGGCCGAGTTCTTTATGATTCTTCTGAGGGGATAAAATCCCCTCAGATGCAGAACCACTCCTCCAGACCGGAGTTCAGAGATGCGATGAAAAGCGGGAATAGCTTTATTGTGAGGAGATTATCAAAAACAACCTCTGAAAATTATTTTTACTCCGCAACCAAAATAGAACATAGAATATCTGTCGGGAAGAATACAATGAACAGCTACATTGTAAGAAGCGCCCTTCCCTACTCCGTCTCACTGCAAAAGACACTTAGTCTGGGGCATTCTTTTGTTTGGTTTATTGCAGGCATGACATTGTTGCTAAGTCTTATGGCCGTACTGGTTATAGGACGTATAAGGAAAGATTCAGAGGAAATTGAATTCCAGCACAATAAGGCAATGCGGGAGGAAGAGGAGAAAATCAGAATTAAGAAGCAACTTACAAATAATATAAATCATGAGTTGAAAACTCCTGTCAGCGGCATTAGTCTTTGCCTGGAAACCATGTTGCGTAATCCTAACATGACTGATGAACAGAAACATGATTTTCTTGCCAAGAGTTACTCTGAAACTCAGAGGCTCAGCTCCTTGCTGCAAGACGTCTCTACTATTACCCGCATGGATGAGGCGCCGGATATGATAAAAAAGGAGAGACTATATTTAAGCAATATCATCAGAGAAGAAGTTGCGGCGGCAAATCAGATGATACTATCAAATGTACCTCAAAGAATGAAAATCACTCTTACAAATTTGGAGAGCAAACCATTGGTTATGTACGGGAATGACTCTTTGTTGCGCTCCATTTTCAGCAATTTATTAAACAATGCAATAGCCTATTCGTCTTGCACTGAGATAAATATTAAGTTAATAAAAGAGACTTCAGATAGGTATTTCTTTTCATTTTGGGACAATGGCGTTGGCGTTGAAACAGAACATCTGTCACATTTATTTGAACGTTTCTACAGAGTAGATAAAGGCCGTTCCCGCAAGGCCGGCGGCACAGGCCTTGGACTCTCCATTGTAAAAAATGCAGTTATAATCCACGGTGGAACAATCTCTGTAAACAATTGCCTACCAAGCGGTTTGCAATTTGACTTTTTCCTTAAAAAGAAATAGTTTTTGCTGTATCATTCCCTTACCGAAAAGTATCTTGTAATATCTCTTGTAATACTTTTTTTACATTTTAATTACCTGCATATAACATTGCAGTAACGGGCATGTAATAATTGCGGCGTTCCTTTGCATCTGTAAAAATCAACTAACAGATGGACGAGAATATATATAGTTCTAAAACATTTAAGCGAGAATTTATCATTTTTGGATTAGTATTGCTTGCATGCATACTAAGCGCAATTGCGGTTTTTGCAGAAAAGCAAAATATCTCTTACCATATAAAGGGTATTGTAAGAGACTCTACATCAGGTGTTCCCGTTGCCGGAGCAACCGTCGTGACAGAAAATAAAAAGTTCTACTCTGTTGCAGATGAACAGGGAGTGTTTGATGTTCCCATTAACCGCCAGGGAGTCTTTACCCTGTCGGTGACCATGATGGGATATAAGACAATATTGTTTAAAGCGGAGGCCGGGGCAAAGGATATAGTTATTAGTATGGTCCCGACGGCTGAGTCAATTAATGCTCTGGTTGTTAAAGGAGTAAAAAGAGTTGGAGGAGATATCGGCGTTATGCAGGCAATGAGAACAACCAATGCCGTAGTGAGTGGTGTTTCCGGCAAAACTATCTCCAATAACCAGGATAGAGATGCGGGTGAAGTAATCAGGAGAATCCCCGGGATTTCTATTATCAATGATAAATTTATTATTGCAAGAGGTTTGTCTCAAAGGTATAACAACGTATGGATTAACAATGCTTCAACACCTAGTAGTGAGGCGGATACGCGATCTTTCTCATTTGATATAATACCTGCAGGGCAAATAGAAAATATCATGATTGTGAAGTCTCCTTCTCCTGAACTTCCGGCAGATTTTTCCGGAGGTTTTGTGAAAATTTCCACAAAAGATACGCCGGAGGAGAATCCGTTTTCAATCTCTTACAGCAGTGGCATAAACACTTCTGCCCACTTCCATGACTTTATTTACAACAATGACGGAAACGGCCCTATTGATATTAATAACAATGCAAAGATTTGGAAGACAAAAAAGAGACGCCCTCTGCCCGACCAGAGAATTTCAGTCTCTTTTGGCAAGTCATTTAAACTGCAAAATAACAGAGAGTTTACGGTAATTGGTTCACTTAACCGGAGTCTTTCCTCCAAGTCATATCTGAACATGGAAAACTCAAGGTTTGGAGTTTACAACAAGATAGAGGATAAGCCGGAGTACTTATATAAATATTCTGACAATCAATAT
Source organism: Bacteroidales bacterium (assembly GCA_028704975.1). GTDB lineage: Bacteria > Bacteroidota > Bacteroidia > Bacteroidales > UBA932 > Egerieousia. The sequence goes on from JAQWEK010000007.1 coordinate 10,576, forward strand.
CTGAGGAGCAACAAGATCGGAGCTCTTTTAAACTTTGCATACATAAGGAGCAACAGCAGATATTATTTTAGAAATATTTTTAACAAGATTGCAACATCAAAGTACACTCAAAGAGAGGGATGGCAGAATATTTCCTCCTTATATCTGCAGGAAAAGTTTGAATATGACCGTTATACAAGAAATTCTTACAGCGGCCAGATTTCCGGAGTACATGACATTTTAAACGGCAAAATTGATTGGGAGGCAGGATATTCTTATGCAGATAGGATCCAGCCGGACAGGAGAATTATAAACAGAGAGCAAAATGATTTGGTTGGAGATCCATACTACGGCAAGATGGGCATAGACCAAAACGACATTGAAAGATGCTCAACAAAACTGCATGAAAATATTGGTTCTGCAGGAGTTAATTACTCTCAATCATTAATTAACAACAACAATCACGATGGCTATCTGCTTGAGGTAAAAGCGGGCATATATGGAGATTACAGAGATAGAAAGTACGACACAAAGGATTATTATTATAGATTTATTGACTCAAATTTACCGGCAGATTTTAAGTATGGAGATGTTGTTAATGATATAATGCAGCAAAAAAACTTTGGCAATGACAAACTTTACTTATATGATGATTCGGATAACAGAGATAATTATAAAGGGCATAATACATCATTAAACGGCTATGCAGGATTTGGGTTTAATCTGGAGAAGATTAAAGTATATGCCGGTGCAAGGTATGAGTATTATAAAATGGACCTTATAAGTTACAAGCGCACAACGGGTTCCGATACTAAAAAGAAAACATATACATACAGCAGGCCGTTTCCTTCCGTTAACGCATCATACTTTTTTGATGAATATCATCTTCTGCGCGCAGCTTACGGAGTGTCAACCAACAGGCCGGAATTTAGAGAGATATCATCATCCGTCTACTATGATTTTGACTTATTTAGCGATATCAAAGGAAACCCGGACTTAAAAGCCGCGTACATACACAATGCAGACATTAGATATGAATGGTATCCTTCAAATGGAGAAATTATCTCAATAGCAGTATTTTATAAACATTTTAAGAATCCCATAGAGACAACCTTTTTGGATGCCGGCGGAAGTTATACTTATACATTTGAGAATGCAGACAAAGCCAATTTGTACGGAATTGAGGCGGAAGTCAAAAAGAACCTTGGCTTCCTTGGTGCTGAAAATCTTGATGTTTCATTGAATGCAGCATGGATGAAGAGTCGCGTAAATTTCTCAAGCGGCGGTCTGGAGCACAACAGACCGATGGAGGGTCAGTCCCCCTATTTGATTAATGCAGGTCTATTTTATTCATACAAAAAGGCAAAACTTTCAATTGCAGTACTTTATAATAGAATCGGAAAAAGAATTGTTGGTATCGGAAAAACGGACGTTAGCGCAGGCGGCACAATAGACAACAATATCCCGGATATGTATGAGCTTCCGCGCAACTTAATTGACATTTCTATAAACAAATCTGTCGGGAAGCATGTTGAACTAAAACTCAGCACAAAAGATATGCTTAACGAATATGCGGAATTCTGTCAGTTTCCAAAATATACAAATGCAAGCGGCAAAATTGTTTCCAGAAAAGAGGTTACTAAAAAGTTTAGACCGGGGAGAGAATTCACTGCAGGCGTTGTTGTGAAATTTTAGCGGAAAATATGAGATAATATTTTAATGACCATAATATAAAACATAATAAAACAACGTATTAATTATTTAAAAATTAATTGATTATGAGAAAACAGATTTTAATGACATGTATTGCGGCGACAGTGCCTTTATTTAGTATCGCAATTAGCAGCTGCAGCAAAAGTTCAAACGGAGATACTCCGGTTACACCAACGGACAATTTGGATAAAATCCTGTTTGTCAACAAGACGCAACTTGGAAACGGAGATGCCGAATTTGAAATAAATGGAAATTATACTCTTCCAAAAGGAACATATACGATGAAGGGTTGGTGCTACATTACAAACGGTTCTACATTAACAATTCCCGCGGGAACCGTGATTAAAGGCGACAGAGCAACCAAGGCGTCACTTATAGTTGAAAGAGGCGGTAAAATCATTGCACAAGGCACTGCTTCTGAGCCGATTGTATTTACTTCCGCACAACCCGCCGGAAGCAGAAAACCGGGAGATTGGGGCGGAGTTATAATTTGCGGAAAAGCTAAGAATAATCAAACAGAAATGATTATTGAGGGTGGTCCTAGAAGCAAACACGGTGGCAGCGACGATACAGACAATTCGGGAGTATTTAGTTATTGCAGAATTGAGTTCGCTGGCTATCCGTTTGCAACCGATCAGGAAATTAACGGTCTCACAATGGGATCTGTAGGAAGCGGTACAAAGATTGACCACGTTCAGGTTTCCTATTCAAACGATGACTCGTTTGAATGGTTTGGCGGCAGTGTAAACTGCAAATACCTAATTGCTTATAAGGGATGGGATGATGAATTTGATACAGATAACGGCTTCTCCGGAAAAGTCCAGTTTTGTCTTGGAATAAGAGATACAAAGATTGCAGACCAATCTGCATCAAACGGTTTTGAAAGTGATAATAATGCAAACGGTACAACTGCGGCTCCGTTCACATCATGCGTGTTCTCCAATATGACAATCATAGGCCCTGCCGTGCAAGATGCCTCATTTGCAAACACTTCCGCGTACATTAATGGAAACGGAATGAATCCCAATAACGGTTCCAGGCTTGGACAGTTCCAAGCAGGAATTCAAATTAGAAGGAACAGCCACATGTCTTGTTTCAATTCAATAATTGCAGGTTACCCCGTCGGGATAGTTATAGAAAATGATAAAGGCTCTGCTACACAGAGTGCTGCAACTGCCGGTACATTTAAAGTTAATAATGTAATATTAGCCGCCTGCTCTATTTTGGGAAGTGATAAAAACAAAAGTTTTCTGGATCAGTATTCTGATAACGGCAACACGCTTGATGCCACAAAAGAGTCATTCTCAAGTACTTTCTTTAAATCAATGACTAGCGACAAATACTACTCTGACTTCTCTTTGCTAAAACTTTCCACTTCTGCACAATATGCGCCTCAGGCCGGAAGCCCGCTTTTAAATGCCGCAGTATTTACGGATGCATTGCTAAATAGCTTTGATAAAGTAACTTATATTGGCGCATTCTCCGGACCCACTGATACTTGGATGAATGGATGGACAAACTTTGACCCTCAGCAAACTCAATACTAGAATAATTATTCACTTAATTTCATCCATTCCTCCATCTTGGAGTCACGCATAGATTTAATTCTTTGATATTCCTCTGATAATTTAGTTAGTTCCTCCGTGGTATGTTTGGCTGAAAGTTCTATTTCAGTTTCTGAGAGTTGATGATCGAGATCTGCAATTTCATTTTCGCACTTCTCGATCTCTTTTTTCTTTTTGCGCACTTCCTTGCTTTCCGCTCTAAACTGTTGGGAATCAGTTTTTTTAGTTGAATTATCCGGAGAAATTAACTGTTCACAAGAAGGATTAATACCGGTTATTTTTTCTGATTTTTTTGTGCCGGGGCTCGCGTTTTTTTTATCCCTTATTATCTTTGCATCTTCCTTGTGTTCAGCAACTTCACGTTCCTCTTTATTATGCTCAAGGTATGCCTGGATGCCGCCAAGATGCTCACGCACGCGTCCGTCCTTAAATTCATAAACCTTGCTGACAAGACCGTCCAAAAAGTCTCTATCGTGAGATACCATTATTAAAGTTCCGTCATAACTCAGCAATGCTTGCTTGAGAACATCTTTGCTAAGAATGTCCATGTGGTTTGTGGGCTCATCCAGTGCCAGCAGATTGTACGGCTTAAGAATAAGTTTAGCCATAGCCAAACGCGCCCTCTCACCACCGCTTAATACGGCAACTTTCTTGTCAATATCCTCTCCTCTAAACAGGAATGCCGCAAGGATATCGCGTAGCTTAGTACGCACATCCCCTACGGCGATTTTGTCTAATGTACCGTATACTGTATCGTTCTTATCAAGTATATCTTCCTGGTTCTGAGCATAGTATCCAAGGCTAACATTGTACCCCAAAGCTGCACTTCCGGTTATAGGGGTTAATTCATTGATAATAACTTTCATAAGTGTAGTTTTTCCTTCTCCGTTGCGCCCCACAAAAGCAACTTTCTCACCCCTCTCTACAGTTATGTTAACATTGTTCACAATTATTTTTTCTCCGTAACCAACTTGCGCATCCTCGCATTTAAAAACCACATTTCCGCTCCTTGGAGCAGGCGGAAATTTTACGTTTAAAGTGCTAGTATCCTCTAAGTCAACCTCAATTCTGTCAAGCTTGTCCAGCGCCTTAATCCTGCTTTGAACTTGATTACTTTTTGTCGGCTTGTAACGGAAGCGGGCAATAAAATCTTCCGTTTTCTCAATCATCCTTTGTTGGTTCTCATAAGCTGCCCTTTGCTGCTCCATCCTCTCTTTACGTAGAATCTTGTATTTGCTGTACGGCACATCATAATCATAAATTTTGCCCAGCATAATCTCGACAGTTCTCTTTGTGATATTGTCCAGGAATTTCCTGTCGTGAGAAATAAGAACTACAGAACCTTTAAAATTTTTAAGATAGTCTTCAAACCACTGGATAGACTCAATATCAAGGTGATTTGTTGGTTCATCCAATAGCAGTGCATCCGGTTTTGAGAGCAGAACCTTTGCAAGTTCTATTCTCATATTCCAGCCCTGGCTTAATGTATTTGTTGACCTTTCAAACTCCTCTTCTTTGAAGCCAAGACCAAGCAATACTCTTTCTGCCTGCACTCTGGGCGGCTCGCTTTCCATCATCAGAGAGCGGTCTGTATAATTATTAAGGTCTATTATGAGTTTTTTATAAGCCTCTGAATCATAATCCGTCCTGTTGCCAAGCTGAATGTTGATTTCATCTATTTTCTTATGAATGTCAAAGAGTGAGTTAAAGGCTTGCAGCGTCTCCTCCATAACACTCTTGTCCTTAGCATGTTCCATCTGCTGCGGCAGGTAACCGAACTTCAATTTTTTTGATGTAAGGACGGCGCCGCTCGACGGGGATTGCTCTCCAAGAATAATTTTAAGCAATGTTGACTTGCCTGCACCGTTTTTCCCGACCAGTCCTACTTTATCATTATCATTAACATGAAAGTTGATATCATCCAGCAGTGTAAATCCGCCAAATGCCACTGTCAAATTTGTAACTGTAATCATCTTCTTCCCCCCTCTTTATAGAATCACTTAACTCTTTTGTTTTCAACTATTTCCACATTCTTTCCATTATCTGGATCTGTGTCTTCTTCATCTTCCTTTTTGCTCTTGCACATTGCAATGCTTATCTCATACAGCGCATATAACGGAAGATCTACCGCAAACAACGTAAACGGATCTCCGGACGGCGTGATACCTGCAGAAACAATAAGCAAAATCACAAACGCATGCTTGCGGTACTTCTTGAGCATCTGCTTGTTAATAATTCCAATCTTTGAGAGGATAGCTGCAAGAATGGGAAATTCAAACACAATTCCCATTATCAATATCATTGAAACAAACATATTTATATATGAGCGCAAAGATATCGTATTTATCACATCGGCGCTGACCTGATATGTTCCCAAAAATCTGAGCGTCAATGGAAATACAAGAAAATATCCAACCAGCACACCCGTATAAAAAAGCAATCCGGCAAAACCGAAGGCTTTTTCAACTACATGTTTTTCTTTTGGATATAATGCCGGACGGACAAATGTCCACAACTCATAAAAAAGATATGGCATTGCAATCAGCAAAGAGACATAAAAAGTAGTACTTACGTGTATGAAGAATTGAGCAGGAAGGTCTATGTTAATGATATGCAGTTTATAATCAGGAAGAGGCGGTTGATGCAGCAAAGCCAGAATATAATTAATACCCCGATACAATATGAAATTATTATCAACCGGTCCAAATACTATATTATTGAAAATAAATGTCTTTGCAGTGAATAAAAGACACATCAGCACAATCAGAACAATGATTGGGCGGAATATAACCTTGCGCAATTCATCAAGGTGTTCCCAGAATGTCATGTCTCCTTCCGCCATAATAAAGACAGAATGTAGCTGTTACTGATTTTGGGTTGTATTATCGTTGCTTTGAGATGAACTTCCGTTCATTTTGTCGTCATCGGTAATATCCTTTTTGATGTTGTTGACAGTGCCTTTAACATCATTTGTGTTTATTTCATCTTCAACGCCTTTAACACCATCTTTAAAACTCTTTACCCCCTTTCCAAGTCCTTTCATAAGCTCCGGGATTTTCTTTCCTCCAAAAAACAGAAGAATTACCAATGCAATAACCAGGATTTCAGGCAATCCAAAGTTTTGGAAAATCAATAGATGATTCATAATATTCTTGTTTAAATGTTATTATTAATAAAGTTATGTTCGCGGGACAAAAATACCAATTTTATAGCACTTACTACAACCCTATTTGATCTTCTTTTTGATAGTAAGGCACCAATTTCTCAAGTACCGTCTTTGGCACCCTTGCCGGTTTTCTTGTAATGGAATTAATAACTCCTATGACAACCGTTGCATAAGAGAGCAACTCCCCTTGCTCATTAAAAACTCTCTGTTCATCAATGAATTTTGCCAGCGGCCATTTTGTTAGCGTTGTAACAACCTTGATTTTTTCTCCAAATCTTGCAGGGGCTTTATAATGGACATCTATAGAAACTATCGGGAACATTATATGTTGTTCAGACTCCATCTTATCAACCGGAACGCCAAGTTTTGCCATCATATCACTTCTTCCGCACTCAAAGTATCTTATATAATTTGAATGATGGACAATCCCCATTTGGTCTGTCTCATAGTATCTTACATCTAATTCTAATTCTGAAGTGTACATTCTATATAGATTCTAAGTAGTCATTTTTTTTATCTTGCGCCTTGCAATGAATCTTTTAATCTCTCCAAACCATAAAACTAAAGAGGTCACGGCAAACAGGCTAATCAGCAAACCAAAAGGAAGAGATTCCGTCCTAAAAACATTCCCTCCAACCTCTACAATTATTGCCTGCAAAAGTAATATAATTGAGGTTATGAACAGAAAAGATTTATTGTCCATTATTTTATAAAATGCAGAGTGCGTACTTCCTAAAGCTCTTGCGTTGAACAAATTCCAATATTGCATAAGTACAAAAAATGTAAAGAATGCGCTTAACTGGTAAATAGTCAAATCGGAATTCGTGCTTAAAATTTCCAATCCGGTACCACTTTCATATCCAATCTCATATTTTTCTCCAAGAAGCATCAATAACGATATAACAAAGAAACTTACTCCGTATCCGATAATCCCTTTCAGCATCTTTTTTGTTATGATAAAATCCGTAACCTTTCTTGGTTTAGCTTTCATTACCTCTTTTCTGGACGGTTCTGTGGCTAAGGCTATTGCGGCAAATGTGTCCATTATTAAGTTAACCCATAAAATTTGCGTTACGGTCAGCGGGAATTCTATTCCTACCATAGGACCGACAAGCGCAGTAAGCAATGCGGCCACATTGACGGTTAGCTGAAAGTAAATGAATTTCTGTATGTTATTGTAAATGGATCTTCCCCATTGAACAGCAGAAACAACGCTGCTGAAGGAATCATCAAGTAAAATTATATCACTGCTCTCTTTTGCAACCGCCGTGCCGCTTCCCATTGCAAGGCCGACGTCAGCGTAATTCAGCGCCGGAGCATCATTAGTTCCGTCTCCCGTAACTGCCACAATTTCGCCCTGCTGCTGCAAAAGTTTTACAAGTCTCATCTTATCCGCCGGTCTTGCGCGGGACATTACCTTTATTTCTTTTATTCTATTAAGAGCCTCAGCATCAGAAAGTTTTTCAAAATCTCCACCGGTAATGCAATTCCTGTCAAAAATATCATTAGCGCCCCAAAGTCCGCTCTGCTTTGCTATTTCAATTGCAGTCAAGGATGTATCACCTGTAACAATTTTAACAGCAATTCCGGCATCCACACATTCTTGCATGGCGGCCGGAACATCTTCTCTGACTGGGTCTGCAATAGATGCAAAGCCGTCATAAATAAATTCCCTTGTATCCACCATCTCCTTTATGTCAGCCTTAGCTTCTTCTGCATCAAGGTAGCAATGTGCAAATGCAAGTGAACGCATTCCCTTGCTCTGATACACACCTATTTCACCTATCAGTTCCTTTTCGGTAATCTCGTTTTCAAAGTGTTTCCCAATTTCTTTGTGCAGAATAATTGTATTATCCGCAGTCATTTTGCAGTGGCTTATGAGAGTCTCCGGTGCACCTTTTAAATATAGACATATCCTCTTCCCGACAGTTAATCCGTCAGCAGAGCCGGCAACTTCAGTAGTATTAAATGAGCACAAGGTTGCCATATATTTTGTCATTGTGTTAAAAGGAATTCTCTGCAGCTCAAAACTGTTCTTTCTCAGACTCATATAATCATATCCGCTATCGCTAATATACATTAGCAGAGCTCCTTCGGTGGGATTCCCGATCACCCCTGAATCATCCAAAAAAGCAGTACTGTTAACTGACACTGCAGCAGCAAAATCAGCACACATCCTTACGGAACAATAATTCACTTTCATCTTGTTTTGCGTAAGAGTTCCGGTCTTATCCGTACAAATTACGGTTGCCGCCCCCATTGTTTCACATGCATGCATCTTCCTTACAAGAGTATGCTGTGCGGTCATTTTGCGCATGCTATATGCAAGACTTAAAGTGACGCTCATTGGAAGTCCCTCCGGCACAGCCATTACAATAAGTGTAACCGCCACCATAAAGAAATTAAGGAGTTGCGCAAGGTTATCTACAGTAGGAGCAAGTGTTAGTTTTCCAACAATAAGATCTCTTGCAATAAGAATCACAAAGGTCGCCGCCGCTATCCACATTCCGACCTTGCCAATATATGAGCCGAGTTTTGTAAGTTGCTTGCTTAAAGGAGTTTCTGTACCGGTTATTTCGCTTGCCTGTCTGGCAGTCCTTCCAATTTCAGTATAATCTCCAACTGCCGTTGCTTCAAACACGCCTTCGCCTTCGCTTACTGTTGTACCTCTGTAGACATAGTTGGGGGAGTAAGCTCCGTCAAAATCTTTAACCTCTCCAGCCATCTTGTTGGAAGCTTTTGATTCTCCGTTTAGTGATGATTCATTTACTCTGAGTTCCATTGACTCCAGTAATTTCCCGTCAGCGGGGATTTCATCACCTGCGGATAGTATTATGACATCGCCAACAACAATCTCATTCTTAGGAATTTGCACAACACGTCCCCCGTTGCGAATTACTTTTATGGGATCACTGTCATTAATTTTATTAAGTATGTCAAACTCTTTTCCGGCCTTATATTCATTGAAAAAAGAAATTGTAGTTGCAAGCAGTATTGCAAATACAATTCCCACACTCTCAATCATAGAACCCTTAAAATAGCCGGTTATTAACGACAATAACGTTGCTATTAGCAGCACCTTGATTAACGGATCCTTAAACTTGCTAAAAAACAGTTTCCATCCGCTTTCCCTTTTAGCAGGAGTAAGGTTATTTGAGCCATACTTTTTTCTGCTCTCTTCTACCTGGTCGTCACTTAAACCTTTGTAATAGTTCATTTAAATTATTCAGTTTTGTCTGAGCGTCGCTCTGTTTCTTCTTCTCCAAATCTACAACTTGCCGAGGTGCATTCTTAATAAAGTTAGCGTTGGATAATTTCTTCTCAACTGACAGTAAGAATTTATTATAGCGCTCTATTTCTCCCTTGATTTTTTTTACTTCTTCCCCGGAATCAACTTTAAGCGGAACAAAAAATTCCGTAGTCCCAACCATAAAATTCATACCCTTCATTTGCGGGTCGATATCATGCACAAGTTTTAGGCCAGAAACATTTGCCAGCTTTTCAATAACAGGAGCAATTTTTATATCATATGGTTCTTTTACATATAGTTCTACGGCCTCCTTTGGAGAAATTCCTCTGCTTTGACGGATGTTGCGTATGTTCATAATAGTCTGTTCAGCAGCATCAAACATAGATAATATCTCCTCTGAAAAAAATCCCTCTTCCGGCATTTGTTGCAACATAATTGTCTCACCGTCTTTGCGTTCCGCCATATTTTGCCACAATTCCTCTGTAATGAAAGGCATATAAGGATGAAGCATCTTAAGCAAAGAATCAAAGAAACTCATTGTTTTATCGTATGTTACACGGTCAATCTTTGCGCCGAAGGCAGGCTTTACGGCCTCTAGGTACCAAGCGCAGAAATAATCCCAGAACAGTTTATAAACTGTCATTGTAGCATCTGCAATCCTAAATTTATTGAAGTGATCATTTATTATCGCGATAGATTTATTCAATTTCCCTTCAAACCATTCCATTGCCAAATCGGCTGCAGCTGAAGGTTTTGCGGATTCATCAATTTCCCAGCCTTTTGTAAGTCTGTATGCGTTCCAAATTTTGTTTGCAAAATTTCTTCCTTGCTCAACCTGACTAACATCAAACAGAATATCATTGCCGGCAGAGGTGCAAAGCAACATTCCGATTCTCACTCCATCAGCTCCATACTCCTGCATAAGCTTAATTGGATCCGGGGAATTTCCAAGGGACTTGGACATTTTGCGTCCCAGCTTATCCCTTACGATTCCAGTAAGATATACGTTATGGAACGGAACTTTGCCGGTGAATTCATCCGCCGCCATAACCATTCTTGCTACCCAGAAGAACAATATTTCCGGAGCAGTAATCAAGTCATTAGTAGGATAATAGTAGGCTAAATCTTTATTTGGCTGTTTATCCGGAAAGCCCGGTTTCTCCGGGTCAAATACAGATATAGGCCATAGCCAGGAGGAGAACCATGTATCTAAGACATCATCATCCTGCTTTAGCTCTCCTCTCTTTATATCTGGGTTAAGTTTTTTTGCCGCCTTAAACGCCTCATCTGATGAAGGCTCTACAACAAATTGCCCGTCAGGCAGATAATATGCGGGAATTCTTTGGCCCCACCATAGCTGTCTGGAGATGCACCAATCCCTAACGGTCTCCATCCAATGACGGTATGTGTTTTTATATTTGTCCGGAATTAGTTGAATCTCGCCGCTTTCTACCCTCTTAAGAGCCTCCGCTGCAAGTTTATCCATTTTAAGAAACCATTGCAGAGAAAGCCTTGGCTCAATGACGGCATCAGTCCGCTCTGAATGTCCGACAGGTGACATATAATCCTCCGTCTTATCCAGATAGCCGGATTCTTCCAGCATTTTTACAATTTTTTTGCGCGCAACAAACCTGTCTTCTCCAACCAAAATCTGCGCCTTGGCATTAAGACATCCGTGTTCATCAATAATGTCCAGAACCGGAAGATGATGACGCAATCCTATTTCGTAGTCATTGATATCATGAGCCGGAGTCACCTTCAAACACCCTGTACCAAAGTCCATTGTGACATAATCGTCCTCTATAATCGGTATTTCCTTGTCAATAAGGGGAATTAAAATTTTTTTTCCTCTCAAGTTATGATACCTCTCATCATTGGGGTTTATACAGACCGCCGCATCAGCCATTATTGTCTCCGGACGTGTTGTTGCAATTATTATGTACTTGTCCGTCTTCTTTCCATTCTCGCTTATAAAATACCTCAAATAGTAAAGTTTTGAACGGGTGTCTTTGTGAATTACCTCCTCATCAGATACAGCCGTAAGACCAATCGGGTCCCAGTTCACCATTCTTACACCTCTGTAAATCAAGCCTTTCTTATAAAAATACACAAACGTATTTATAACTGCCTTGCTAAGCGGTTCATCCATAGTGAATTTTGTTCTGTCCCAATCACAGGATGCCCCCAGTTTTTTAAGCTGTTCCAAGATAATGCCGCCGTGTTCCTCCTTCCAAGCCCAAGCCTCTTTCATAAACTCGTCGCGAGTAAGAGAAGTCTTCTCAATACCTTTTTCTTTAAGTCTTGCAACTACCTTAGCCTCAGTTGCTATAGATGCATGGTCTGTCCCTGGTACCCAGCACGCATTTTTACCTGTCATCCTTGCCCTGCGGATAAGAACATCCTGCAAAGTATTATTCATCATATGCCCCATGTGAAGAACTCCGGTAACATTTGGGGGAGGAATTACAATTGTGTACGCCTCTCTTTCATCCGGCTCCGAATGGAAAAATTTGTTTTTAAGCCAGTAAGCATACCACTTATCTTCTGTCTGCGCGGGATTATACTTTGCGGGAATTTCCATATAAATACTCCTTATATAATATTAATAAAACTCTACCAGAATAACGTGCTGGGTGCATCGCGGCATCATAATCCTATGATGCAACACATAGACTGCAAAGTTAATAATTTTAAGTATCTTTGCAGCGATTATGGAGAATGATAATAAACTAAACATTGAACTTAGCCAGGAAGTGGCAAAAGGTTCATATTCAAATTTGTCTATTATTACCCACTCGTCCAACGAGTTTATAATAGATTTTTTAAAGCTATTGCCCGGAATTCCAAAAGCAATTGTAAGCGACCGGATTATAATGACTCCAGAAAACATTAAGCGCCTTTCTCATGCACTTGCGGAGAACATTGGCAAGTATGAGTCAAAATTCGGCACCATAGAGTTGCATGATCAAGAACCGGGAATTCCTAATGTCCCGACAGGCTTTAATGGCCCTAACGTCAAATCATAAAAAGAAATATATGAGCAAAGAATTTAAGATTGTTGTACTGGCCAAACAAGTACCTGATACAAGAAATGTTGGCAAAGATGCAATGACCCCGGAGGGAACTGTGAACAGAGCAGCCCTTCCGGCGATTTTCAACCCAGAAGACATGAACGCCCTTGAACAGGCTCTTAGGATAAAGGATAAGTTTCCGGGTTCCAAAGTGTTGATTTTAACTATGGGACCGTTCCGTGCCGCTGAAATAATTAGGGAAGGCTATTTTAGAGGAGCCGATGGAGGAGTGCTGCTTACAGATCGCAGATTTGCCGGTGCTGATACTTTGGCCACCTCTTTTGCTATCTCTCAGGCAGTTAAAAAGATGAACCCGGATATTATTGTTTCCGGAAGACAGGCTATCGACGGAGACACGGCACAAGTTGGCCCTCAGGTTGCCGAGAAGATGAACATACCGCAAATTACTTATGCAGAGGAAATTACAGGTTTATCTGACAATAGGATTACAGTAAGGAGAAGACTGGAGAGGGGCGTTGAAGTTGTGTCCTCAACTCTTCCTTGTTTAATAACGGTACATGCAACAGCTGCTCCTTGCCGTCCAAGAAATGCAAAATGCGTTCTTAAATACAAATATTCCAGAACCATACATGAGGAACAAGATGCGGCAAACGCAGGCAAGTATCTTCTTTCTGCAGATGAAAAGCCATACTTGAAAATTCAGGAATGGACGGTTGATGATGTAGGCGGAGATGAAAACTGCTACGGATTTGCGGGTTCCCCTACCAAAGTAAAGAAGATAGAAAACATTGTGTTTAAAGCAAAAGAAGCAAAAAAGCTTACCGGCTCAGATGCAGACGTAGATTCTCTGATTTCTGAACTTATGGCCAACCACGAGATTGGTTAACAAGTTAAACACTTTTATAATTTAGGAGAAATATTGATTATGAATAATATAATAGTATTTATAGAAACTGACGGCGGGAAACTTTGCGACGTAAGCCTTGAACTTTTAACCAAGGCTCGTTCTTTGGCAGAGTGTTTAAATGTTGATGTTGAAGCACTTCTGATTGGAAGCAATATTAGCGGACTTGTTCCGGAATTGTATAGGTATGGTGCAAAAGTGGTTCATGTTGCAGATGATCCGAGATTGGAATTTTTCCGCACCCTGCCGTACGCGGCAATAACAATAGAGTTATTTAAAGAACAAAAACCGCAAATAGCATTATTTGGCGCTTCAAGCATTGGAAGAGATTTGGCTCCGAGAGTTTCCAGCGCTTTAAAGAGCGGTCTGACAGCAGATTGCACGTCTCTGGATATTGGCGATCATGAAGATGCCAGAAGCGGAAAAAAATACAAAAATCTTCTATATCAGATTCGTCCCGCATTTGGCGGAAACATTATAGCCACAATTGTTAATCCGGAGCACAGACCTCAGATGGCAACTGTACGTGAAGGCGTTATGAAAAAAGAGCCGCTTGAAAAACCTGCAGACGGAAAAATCCATCAGATTGATACTGCAAAAATCTTGATTGACAGTGATTTTGCTGTCGAGATTATAAAGAGAGATATAGAGGAGAAAAAGATAAATATTAAAGGCGCGCAGATAATTATTGATGGCGGATACGGTGTAGGCAGTAGAGAAAACTTTAAGCTTGTATTTGATTTGGCTAAAACCCTTGGCGCTGAGGTTGGGGCAAGTCGTGCGGCTGTTGATGCGGGATTTGCAGATAATGCAAGGCAGGTTGGTCAGACCGGTGTTACCGTAAGACCCAAACTTATTATATGCCTGGGAGTTAGCGGGGCAATTCAGCATACGGCCGGTATGGATCAGAGCAAAATTATTATTGCCGTTAACTCAGATCCGGAAGCCCCTATTCACAAAATTGCAGATTACTCTATCATTGGAGATTTGAACGAGGTTGTTCCTAGGATGATTGCCTCATACAAGAAACACAGCAAATAATCAAATAATTAAGAGCACTTAATTCATTTAATGCTAATAAATTAGAAGAAACATTATGGCAAATTTTTATAAAGATAATTCAGATTTAAAATTTCAGTTTTCTAATCCTCTCATGAAGAGAATTGTAGAATTGAAAGAGGACGGATATAAAGATTTTGGAAAATATGATGATGCTCCCAAAAACTTTGAGGACACAATTGATTCTTATGACAGAGTCATGGACATCATTGGTCAAATCAGCGGAGACACTATTAACGAGAACGCAGAACAGGTTGATATTGACGGACCTGTATGCAAAGATGGAAGAGTGACTTACGCCGCAGGCACAAAGATAAACCATGATACACTAACTAAGGCCGGCGTTTACGGAATGTCACTTCCGCGCTGCTATGGGGGGTTGAATCTCTCTATGGTTCCGTATGTTATGGCTGCCGAGATTGTCGGACGCGCTGATGCCGGGTTTGCAAATATTTGGGGACTGCAGGACTGTGCAGAAACAATTTGGGAGTTTGCATCACAAGAGATTAAAGATGAATTCCTTCCAAGAATTAAAAATGGCGAGACCTGCTCTATGGACTTGACTGAGCCTGACGCGGGTTCTGATTTACAAGCAGTTTCATTAAAAGCCACTTTTGATGAAGCAAAAAACATTTGGATGTTAAACGGTGTAAAGCGTTTTATTACAAACGGTGATGCCGATATCAAACTTGTGCTTGCCCGTTCAGAAGCCGGCACAACTGACGCCCGCGGACTGTCATACTTTGTATATGACAAGAAATGGGGCGGCGTAAATGTCAGGAGGATAGAGAATAAGCTTGGTATTCACGGCTCCCCTACATGTGAACTTGTATTTCATAACGCACCTGCAAAATTAATTGGAGACCGCAAGATGGGACTTATAAAATATGTAATGTCTCTTATGAACGGTGCCAGATTAGGCGTTGGTGCTCAAAGTGTTGGAATTTCTGAAGCAGCCTATCGCGAGGCATTGAAATATGCAAATGAAAGAGAACAATATGGGAAGAAAATCATTGAGTTCCCCGCTGTTTATGAGATGCTTGGCATAATTAAGGCAAAACTTCAGGCCAGCCGCGCAATTCTATATGAGACATCCAGATGCGTAGATGTGTATAAGGCAATGAATTCTCTCCTTTCTCCCGACAGGAAATTTACTCCCGATGAGAGGAAAGAGAATAAGAAATATTTTAAGAGCGCAGATATGCTAACGCCTCTTTTGAAAATGACATCCAGCGAGTTCTGTAATCAGAACGCTTATGATGCAATACAAGTTCACGGTGGCAGCGGATATATGAAAGAGTATCCTGTTGAAAGACTTTACAGAGATGCTAGAATAACATCCATATACGAGGGAGCTTCTCAGCTTCAGGTAGTTGCAGCACAAAGATATGTAACCAACGGTTCATATTTGGAAATGATTAAAGAGTATGAGGCTCTGCCTGTTAAGGTTTCAGCGGAAGTTGAAGCTGCATGCCCGGGTGCTCAGAAGAAATTGGAAACGCTTAAGAGCAAACTTGTTGCAATGACGGAGCAATATGCAAAGGCCGTTGCCGATGTTGATGGAAAGAGTGATGAATATATAGATTTCCATGCCCGCAGACTTTGCGAGATGGCCGCCTATATCATTGAATCTTACCTGCTTGTAATTGACGCACAACGCAGTGCAAGTTTCATTGATTCCGCGGAAATTTTCACAAACAAGACGGAATCTTGGAATACAGAGCATTTCAACTACATTGAGAATTCAAATCCGGAAGAAGTTCTTAAAAACTTTAAGAACGTATCTGCAGATTTATCCAAACTTGATATAGAATAACATTTTGGTAATGTCATTAACATCGCTGTTATCATGAATTACAAGGTTAAACTTAAGGGAATCAAGGGATTTGCATTTGATGTGGACGGTGTTTTTACAACCGGCAGCGTAATGTGTATGCCGGACGGAGACTTAATCAGGACGTATAATGCAAAAGACGGCTTTGGCCTTAGAATGGCTTTCATGAACAATTATAAAATTGCCATAATTTCCGGAGGAGAAAGTGAGTCTATCAAGAAGAGATTTATGCCAACTTTGGCAAATGAAGTCTACATGGGTTCTCGCAACAAAGTCCCTACGTTCCTGGAATTTTGCAAGAAGTATGACCTTAAACCAGAGGAAGTTGCATACGTCGGGGATGATCTTCCTGATATCCCCGTGCTTCAAATTTGCGGTCTTGCGGTTTGTCCCGCAGATGCAGTTGAAGAAGTTAAGGCGGTCTGTGATTATGTTTCTCTTTACAGAGGAGGTAAGGGGTGTGTCAGAGATTTGGTAGAGCAAGTCCTTAAAATACAAGGCAAATGGGCATTCAATCCAAATCACTATAAAGACTGGAGAGAGAAAAGAGATGAGGCTTTTGAGGCTATGTACCACAAGGGCAAGCCGGCAGAAGAGTAAAATCACGACAGATATTCTTTATAAAAATGTACCTTTTGGCAGATAAATTTAAAGGGAAGAAAATCATTCTTGCCTCTGCGTCTCCGCGCAGGAAAGAGTTGCTTGAAGGGCTGGAGATTCCCTTTAAAATCGGCAATGTTTCAGATTATAATGAGACTTACCCTAAAGACCTCTCTGTCAAAAGAGTACCGCAATATATAGCAAATCAGAAATCTCTGCATTTTTCCAATCCACTTAAAGAAAATGAGATAGTTATTACCGCAGACACAATAGTTATACTAAATGGTAAAAAAATTGGAAAGCCCAAAGACAGAACCGATGCAATTAAAATGCTCGGCAAACTAAGCGGACACAAACATACCGTCGTGACGGGAGTGTGTATAAGAGACAATAAACATAAAAAAAGTTTTTCCGCTTCATCAGACGTATGGTTTGGGGAGATGACTAAAGATGAAATAAGCTGGTATGTAGAGAGATACAAGCCTTATGACAAAGCGGGTTCCTATGGAGTGCAAGAATGGATTGGCTACATAGGAATTATAAAAATAAACGGTTCATTTTATAATGTAATGGGCCTTCCTATTCAGAAACTGTACAGAGAACTGCTGAAATTTTAAAAGCATACTGTCATATTATATTTAATTACTTTCCTCAATACTAACTTGCCCGTTATCAATTAGTTCCCGCAATACTTTTAGATACAGTCTTTCATTCTCTCCTGCAAGTTGCTGAATATCGGAGATTGTCACCGGCACTGCAGAAGATTTCCCCAAACCGGCCGTCTTCTTCTTTTCTTCAATGAATTTTAAAATATTTGCCTCTGCAACTTTCTCTGACATAATAGGATGGGCGTAATTGCGTCTTTCCAGGCAAACATCGCATACACCGCAATCAGAAGCAACGGGCTGTGAAAAATACTCTATCAAAAACCTGCTTCTGCATTTATCGCCCTCCGTAGCATATTCAATTACGCTGTCTATTCTCCGCTTGAGCTCTTCTTTGCGCCTGTTATACCGTTGATTGTCTATATATAGATTATTCTCTGTAAGTCTTTCATTTTTAAAGATTATCAGCGGAGTCTTAATCTGAGGAATATATCTCAGAACATGTTTTTTTGAGAGAGCCTTAAGTTTTGCCACCACATTAGCCTCGGTATCAAAAGTCACCCTTGCTATGTACGCTTCATCAATGGTAACAAGCTTTGAAAAGATCCCGGGATATAAGCGCATCACAGACTTGATAAAGGTATCCATTACCTCGCTCTTTAGTTGGATATTATAGAGTTCATCCCTATCCACTTCAAACATTACCTTTGGAGGATTATCAACCTCATCAGTTAACTCCCAATATCCTTCCTGCTCTATGTATTTTATTGCATAATAAGCACTTGTGGCATTCAGCCTATACTCCTTTGCAAAATCTTGCAGTTTAAATTTTCTAGCAGAATCAGCTCCTCCTTCATAAGGAATTTTAAGGAATGCAAAAACATTCTGATAAATTTGAGCAATGTACTCAAGTGAAGGAAATGAAATATTGTGAATTTGCCTTAGCCGGTTAATATCGCTCTTATTCCAAAGCATTACTGCCCAGGCTTTTAGCCCATCTCTTCCGGCTCTTCCGGCCTCCTGAAAATAAGCCTCAATAGAATCGGGCATATCGTAATGAATTACAAACCTCACATTAGCCTTATCAATGCCCATCCCAAAGGCATTGGTTGCCACAATCACTTGGGTTTTACCACTTTTCCATTCATCCTGCCTTTCAGAACGGGTCTCTTTTCCAAGTCCGGCATGATAATACTCTGCCTCAATACCTTCTGACTTTAAAAAATCCGCAATCTCAACACACTTCTTTCTCTCCCGACAGTAAATTATTCCGGAAACGTCGGAGGTCTTTACAAAGTTGTTTTGTCTAGAATATTCATCGGTAATTCCCCTGCATATTCTCAACATTGTTCCATACTTGTCATCGGTTTCCCTAACAATATACGCAAGATTTTTACGTTGGAAGCCGGTTGATATAACGTTTTTTTCACGGAACTCCAGTTGAGTCATTATATCATCCGCCACTTCTTTTGTTGCAGTTGCGGTAAGTGCAATGGTGGGAACATGACAGATCAAGTCCTTTATCACCCTGATTTTCAAATAAGCCGGACGAAAATCATATCCCCATTGAGAAATGCAGTGAGCCTCGTCAACCACAAGATAATTAATATTCATTTTTGTGACGCGTGCCTGAAATATCTCTGTTTGAAGACGTTCCGGTGATACATATAAAAACTTATAATCTCCGTAGATTGCATTGTCTAACGCAACATCAATTGAGTGAGAACTCATTCCGGAATAGACGGCAATTGAAGGAATGCCTCTGTCGTTTAAAGATTGCACCTGATCTTTTATAAGGGCAATCAACGGAGATATTACAAGACAAAGACCCTCCTTTGCCATTGCAGGCAACTGAAAGCACAATGATTTGCCGCCGCCCGTTGGCATGAGTACAAGTGTGTCTGCACCGTTTTCAATAGAATTTATAATTTCCTCTTGCTGCGGCCTAAAATTCTCATACCCCCAGTACTTTTTAAGTATCTCTTTATTAAGCATATAACAACTATCGTGAGATATATGTCGCAATGTGTAAAAAACATGCATTGCAGCATCATTGCAAATTTAAGAAAAGGTTCCGACAACAAATGTCATTTTTTAGGAAATAGGCATTAAAGTTGTATCTTTGCGCGCGAATCCGGGCGGGTATTTATGGTATTTGGCTCCCCCGATTATTATTAGAAAATTTATTAATTAATCTTATTAGGTTATGGCAAATATTGATTTAAGCAAGTATGGCATCACAGGTGTGAAGGAGGTTCTTTACAACCCTTCTTATGAGACGCTTTACAAAGAGGAAATGGAACCGGGTCTTACCGGCTATGACAAAGGACAGCTAACCGAGCTGGGCGCAGTTAACGTAATGACGGGAATTTACACAGGACGTTCTCCTAAAGATAAATTCTGGGTAATGGATGAGAAATCAAAGGACACCATCTGGTGGACTTCAGATGAGTACAAGAATGACAATAAACCCGCTTCTGAAAAGACATGGGGCGTTCTTAAGGACCTTGCAAAGAAAGAGCTGTCTAACAAGAAGTTGTATGTTATGGATACATACTGCGGTGCAAATGAAAACACTAGAATCAAAGTTAGATTCATCATGGAAGTTGCATGGCAGGCGCACTTTGTAAAGAATATGTTCATTCGTCCTACTGAAAAAGAGCTTATGGACTACGGAGAGCCTGATTTTGTGGTACTTAATGCATCAAAGGCAAAGGTTGAGAACTATAAAGAATTAGGTCTAAACTCTGAGACCGCTGTGGTATTCAACATAACGGAGAAGATGGAGGTTATTCTTAATACTTGGTACGGCGGAGAAATGAAGAAAGGTTTATTCTCATATATGAACTATCTTCTTCCATTGCAGGGAATTGCGGCAATGCACTGCTCTGCAAACACAAATGACAAAGGCGAGACTGCTATTTTCTTTGGATTGAGCGGAACAGGAAAGACAACCCTGTCTACTGATCCTAATAGAGCGCTTATTGGTGATGATGAGCACGGCTGGGATAATGACGGAATATTCAACTTTGAGGGAGGTTGTTATGCAAAAGTTATCAATCTTGATAAAGAGGCAGAGCCTGATATTTACAATGCTATTAAGAGAGACGCTCTTTTAGAGAACGTTACGGTAAATGAGAAAGGCGAGATTGATTTTGCGGATAAGAGCGTTACTGAGAATACAAGAGTATCTTACCCTATTTATCATATCAAAAATATTGTAAAACCCATTTCAAAAGCTCCGGCAGCAAAGAAGGTTATTTTCCTTTCTGCTGATGCGTTTGGAGTTCTTCCTCCGGTATCAATTCTTGACCCTGAGCAGACTAAGTATTATTTCTTAAGCGGATTTACTGCAAAACTTGCAGGAACGGAGCGTGGAATTACAGAGCCGACCCCTACATTCTCAGCATGTTTTGGTGCCGCATTCCTTTCACTTCATCCGACGAAATACGGAGACGAGCTTGTTAAGAGAATGAATCAGTC
>JAQWEK010000008.1 GCA_028704975.1 Bacteroidales bacterium
AAATTGCAACACCAAGTTGCTCTTTGTCCTTCACCATTTCTCCAAACGAGCGACTTATTGTAATACTCTGTTTGGCAGCGTTTTCCTCAATACCAAAATCTGCCCTTCCGCTTAACTCATCATAAGTTCTCAGCCCGTTTACCCCAAGATTTTTTTTAACCCAATAGGCGGACTGTTTTGTAAAATCATAAGCGGTTTTTATTCCGCGCGCAGTCAAAATTTTTGAAAGGCGTCTGCCTATTCCCCAAACACCTCCAATCTCCAGCAGTTTAAGAGCCTTAATTCTTTTCTCATCGGAATCTATATGGCAGTAACCATTATAACCTTTGAAATTTTTTGCAAACCTGTTGGCAGCCTTTGCCAAAGTCATTGTATGTCCGACTCCTACACATACGGGAATACCTGTATATTTTCTCACCTTGCAGACAATTTCTTTTGCCTTCTCGTCAATTTGTTCCTTTGACATTCCGGAAAAATCAATGAAAGCCTCATCAATAGAGTAGATTTCTATATCAGGCACAACAGACTGTAAGACAGACATTACCCTGCGGCTCATATCTCCGTACAGAACATAATTAGAAGAACACATCTCCACGGGATGCCCCTTGTCTATAAATTCTCTCTGTACATTAAAAGCTGTTGTCCCCATCTTGATTCCCAAATCTTTAGCCTCCTTACTCCTAGAAACAGAGCAACCGTCATTATTGGAGAGAACAACAACAGCCTTCCCCTCCAGCGCAGGATTAAAAACCCTCTCGCAAGAGACAAAAAAATTATTGCAGTCCATCACACCAAATATGAGATTCTTCTCTGACACAACTACCCCCCCCTAAATAATCAAATCACGCAAAATGATAAATTTACTTTTTTGCCCGGGAAGTTTTGATTTCCCTCCCCACAGAAATTTTTTTGCCGGAATTTTTCTTCTGAACATTTTTTATTGAGTAGGTTACAACTCCCCATATGGCAAAATCATTCTCCTTTGTCACCTTAATAGGCTTATAATTAGGGTTCCCCGGCAAAAGCCATATGATCTCTCCATCTATTTTTACTCTTTTAAGTGTAAACTCGCCATCCACAAAGCACACTGTGATATCCCCGTCTCTAACTTGCAAAGACTTATCAATCACCAAAATGTCTTCATCTTCTATGCCGACTCCTGTCATAGAACTGCCGCTTACTCTGCCATAAAATGTGGAGGCCGGATTTTTAACCAGCTCGCGGTTTAAATCTATTCCATTGTCTAAATAACCCCATACCGGAGAGGCAAAGCCAGCCTTTATTCCCCCATCCGCAATTGGTAAAAATACCTCTCCTGAACCGATTTTGACTTCATTTTTTTTAGCCATTTCATCAATTTAATAATGCGCCAATATATGACATAGTTCTGTGATTTACAAGGCATAAATTTGGTATTTTGTCTATAAATGAATGGAATTTTTTGCCACTTAGATTAAATTTTGTATAATTGTAACAGTGGTGTCTGCAACGCAATTCGGGTGAATTGCATCCTCCCCTATGCAGGCAGCTTTTGTGGTTAACTAATAAGAGATAAAAATATACTGTCATGAATATAAAAAGAGATACGTCGGTTATTTTGAGCGCGCTATTTATTACCGCACTTGCAATGAGCAGTTGTGTTAAAAACCGTTTGGGCCCCAACAATACCCAAACGCCTAATACTGAAACGTTTTCCACAAAACAAATTGTTTCTGCAACAATAAGTTACAGCAATTCCAACGGAAAAGTTCTGTTTCATGTTTATGATAGAAATCCATTGGACGGGAATGGCAATTTTGGTGCGGTTAATGCAAACATCCCCGCCCTGGATGCCGCCTATACTAATGATCAGGGTGTTTATTCCGGAAATCTCCATCTGCCAGCTTATGTAACTGATGTTTACATTGTTGCAAATACTCCAAACGGTCAAAGACTCATGACGGGAACTATTTCCAATGGTACTTTAATAATTAAGGACACAGATGAAAATAACGCTGTTGCCTTCACCAAGGCCACAAAAGCCAGGGGTCATACAAGTTCTGTTTTTACGGCGGGACGCTTTGCAAGTCTGGGATGGCTGAATAAATTAGGAACATACAATTCAACGTCCGGCAGACCGGACTACACAAATGACCCATCTATTTCGCTGGTTTCCACCACAGAACAGAATACACTTGTTAACATAGCTAATTCGACTCTTGCTATTGATCAAACATTAGGGGATATTTATCGTACTCAAGAAGATTTACTTACAGCGGGAGATGACACTGAAATTACCCTTATGGTCATTATGGGTAATACTTGCTGGAATAATGCATTGGGATACTACTACTATGAAGACGGACACCAACCTGCAAGCCTTGCAGAGTGCAAAGTGTACACGCTGGTCCCAAATACTCAAGTTAAGTGGACACAGCCCGGCTATATTAGAAATCCTCTTTTGTCTTCACCTCAATCATTACATATCGGGGATAAAGTGCAATTGAAATACTTTGGACCTGATGGCAACAGCGTAGGAACAACAAAATTCCCAAAAGGAATTAGAATAGGCTTTGTACTGGCTACTAACATGTGGGATTATCACTTCACCGGGTATTATGATTACTTTGATACTACGGGTACACCGTTCTACGCTTGCTCTACGCCAGCTATATCCGGGTTCAGCAACAACACAGAAGGGACAAAATTAAAGACCCATACTGCATATTTCAGAGATGAAACCTATCCTCATGATATTATAATGGGATTTGAAGATTATAAAGATGATGAGAATTTTGAAGATATCGTTTTTGCAATTACATCAAATCCGGCAATTGTTAATGTGCCGGTTGTTAATTCTCCCGGTACCCTTGCCTCTTTGCAAAGGTATGGTTTCTACGCATTTGAGGATTTGTGGCCAAAGACAGGAGACTTTGACATGAATGATGTAATGGCGGAATATGTTTATACTAAGACATTTAACTATAGCAATTATATCAGAAAAGAGCAGTTCTCTTTTACTCTTTATCCTAACAGCAAAACAACTCTTAAAAATGGCATAGGCTTTATATTTAACACTCTTCCTTCCGGCGCAACTATCTCTGTTACAAAAGACGGCACTGCTGTTGCTAAAAATACTGAGGAGAGCGGAAAGGTTGTTCTGCTGACAGATGATGTAGCAGGCAGTATTGGTTCCGCCGCATCTACAACTTACGTTGTAACTGTTGATTATGGCATGTTTTCCACAAAGACCGTTAGTGATGAAACATCAATTAATACATTTATCTACAGAACAAGTGCAAATGATGCAAGCAAGAGGTGGGAGCTTCATACGCCGATGAGCGCACCCACAAGTTTTATGGATTACTCCTATTTTGGAACACAGCAAGATTGCTCGGTTCCTGCAAGCGGAATCTACTATGTACTCGGTTCAGATATTCATTATCCGTTTGCTTTCTACCTGGAGAATGCAACGGTTGCGGATATGGCTAACCTTTTGGATATAAACAAAAGTGAGACAAAACAGATAAGTTTATTGTTCCCTTATTTCTCTGCATGGGCTGCTGATAATTCGGTTCATAAAGATTGGTACAAGAGTACTATTTCCAACTAAGAGAATTTGAAACAGTATGAAAAAGGGTGGCCAAACGGTCACCCTTTTTCATAATAAGTAGCGCGATCCAGGATTGAACTGGAGACCTCATGATTATGAATCATGCGCTCTAACCAGCTGAGCTACCGCGCCCCTTGTAAAGATTTGTTGAGATATCAGGATTTGAACCCGAACCGGGAGAGCCAGAATCTCCTGTGCTGCCAATTACACCATATCTCAGGATAACATGCACTTTTGAAGAACGTTCCTTCAAAGGCGGGCACAAAAGTACGTAATTTTATTTTGCAAGCAAAATAAAATTACGTACTCATATTTTACACCACAAAACAGTGCAAAAATCTGTGATTTACGCGGCTATCACCGCGGAAAATTATTGAGAGATTATAACCACGGCGTAAGCCGCAACGCCCTCTTCTCGGCCAATGTAGCCGGCCCCCTCTGTGGTAGTGGCCTTTACAGATACTCTGTCGGGAGCCGTATCAAGAACTTCAGCCAAAACCTTACGCATCTTCACAATATAAGGAGCAATTTTTGGCTTTTGCAGAAGCAGCATAATATCGGCATTCACAAGGTGATACCCGCGTTCTGTTATCATCTTATACGTGCGGTCCAGCAATATTTTGCTGTCAATGCCTTTAAATTCATCTGACGTGTCCGGAAAATGCTGACCTATATCTCCAAGCGCAAGAGCGCCCAAGAGAGCGTCACAAAGTGCGTGAATGATAACATCTCCGTCTGAATGAGCAATGCAGCCTTTTGTATGTTCAATCTTTACACCGCCAAGAAACAGCGGCAGTCCACGGGCCAGAAGATGGACGTCATATCCGTTGCCAATACGTATTTCCATAATTTTCAGAGTTATGTAGCAGGCTGTAAATTTACGCTTTTTATTCTATCTTTGCACCAAACAGATAAGGTTATGGGAATGACATTTTTTCATCTTCCTCCGCACAGAGTTTTTGATTATAAACCGCTGTTTTATGATCCAAAGACGGAGGAGATGGATAACACAATTAAAAATGCAACAGACAAAGACAAGGGCAAATATGTTCCGGGACAAATAATACACAGCGGCTTCAGGAGAATGAAGTTTACATCCCGCAAAAGCTCCGGGTCCAGCAATGGGTATACCCGCGCAAGAAGGTATGTTGTATATCTGCTTTTGATTGCAATAATGGTTGCCCTTCTATACTTTGGACAAGTTTTTGCAAAACTGATTGCACTGTACAAATAGTGTGATGCTTAAAGTACTACCTGATTACATATATAATCTTATTGCCGCCGGAGAGGTTATTCAGCGGCCCGCCTCAGTTGTTAAGGAGTTGCTGGAAAATTCGGCTGATGCAGGGGCAGGTTCAATTATGCTTGTTATCAACGATTTTGGAAAAACTTTGATTCAGGTAATTGATGACGGTGTCGGAATGACTGAGGAGGAGTCAAAATTGTGTTTTCTAAGCCACGCTACTTCCAAAATTGATACTGCAGAAGATTTACAGCACATTACTACTTTTGGATTTAGGGGAGAAGCGCTTGCGTCAATTGCCGCCTGTGCGGATATTACGCTTAAGACGCGCAAAAGAGGAGAAGAGGTTGGAACAGAGGTGCATATAGCAGCATCCGCCATGGATAAAGTTGAAAAAACTTCTTGTCCGGAGGGATGCAATATTGCGGTAAGGAATATTTTCTACAACATTCCTGCGCGCAGAAAATTCTTAAAGTCAGATAATTCTGAGTACAAACAAATTGTTGCCGAATTTGTAAGAGTTGCTCTCACAAGACTTGACCTTGAATTTAAATTGATTAACAATTCGCGGGAGACAATGCATCTTACTCCTGTAAAAAATCTTAAACAAAGAATTGCACAAATCAGCGGGCTTTCCGTTGTTAAGCAGCTAATTGATTTACAAATTGATACAAGAGTGGTAAAAATATCGGGATACATTGGTAATCCCGAATCTGCAAAAAAAGTGCAGCAGAATCAATACTTTTTTGCCAATGGCAGATTTTTCCGCAATGCATTTTTGCGTAAGGCTTTGCTGAAGGGATATTCTAATCTTATTCCCGACGGGAACACTCCTTCATTTTTTGTTTTCTTTGAGGTTTCACCGGAAGAGACAGATGTAAATATCCATCCGTCCAAGACAGAGATTAAGTTTGAAAATGAACGGGTTATATTTGAAATCCTTGAATCTGCCGTTAAAGAAGCCATTGGAAAAAACGCTTTTGCTCCAACCATAGATTTTGACAATGACGGTGTTCCACAGGAAATTTCTTCCAAAGACGGATTTACAATGTCAAAGGAGGAGAGGGAAAAATACATAGCGGGAGTTTTACGCGCTCCGCAAGAAAATTACAATCCGCTGTTTAACCCTTTTGAACAGGATGCATGCGGCAGAAGAGAGGAAAAGAGAGAGGAAACTGTCGGGATACAGGACAATACAACTGTAAATCAAGTCATTGGAGAGGGAGATGGAAGAAAGTTTTTACAGATAAGAGGAGAGTTTCTTGTTACTCCTTCTGATGAAGGGCTGCTGTTAATCAATATTAAAAGGGCCAGAGGAAAAATTTTATATGAAAATTATCTGAAGACTCTTGTGAACGCAAAGCCCGCAGTGCAGGAGGAGTTGTTTCCAAAAACCGTTGATCTTGATCACGCATCTTTCTCCGTATTAATGAATAACACGGAAACATTGAAAGATTTGGGATTTGATATTAGAGAATTTGGCAAGGATTGTATTGTTGTGTATGGTACTCCGTCTGATTTTAAGGGGGAGAAAATTAATGTGGAGGATTTGATAGCAGAGATTGCGGAAACACTTACAGAGGAGACAGATACAGATGATAAGGCCGGAGAGCACGGATTAACTAAAGAGTTCAAAGAGAAAATTGCAATGAAAGCATTAAGGCATTATAATTGTTCATCTCAAAATGCCATGACGGAGTCAGAAGATAATGCTCTGATTGAAGCGTTGTTATCTTGTAAAAATCCCGCAATTTATCCGCTTGGAGGCTACTGCATTACCACAATTACTACAGAGGATTTAAAAAAGAGGTTATCATGAGTTATTATAATAATACGGGAAGTTGGTGGAGCAGAATTCCGCCGGTTGTAAAAAACCTTATAATGATTAACATTATAATGTACATTGCAACTGTTATTTTTGGGAACGTAATGTATGAGAAGCTTGCGCTGTTCCCATTCAACTCTCCACTATTCCATCCGTATCAGATTCTTACTCACATGTTTATGCATGGCGGATTCTGGCACATTTTCTTTAATATGTACACGCTGTTTTTCTTTGGCTGCATTTTGGAAAATGTTTGGGGCGGAAAAAAATTCTTGCTGTTTTATCTTGTAACAGGGATTGGCGCAGCGCTTTGTCATAGCGGTGTTCTTTATTTGCAAGAGATTCACGCATTGCGTACTGCCGGAGAAATGGCTTATGCTCAAATACTTGCAACGCCTACCGTTGGAGCCTCAGGAGCAATTTACGGATTGCTGCTGGCATACGGAATGATGTTTCCCAATAACCAGCTGCAGCTGATTTTTCCAATACCAATTGCACTTAAGGCAAAATGGTTTGTAATGATATTTGGTGGTATTGAGTTAGTTACGGGCCTTACGGGAATGGGAGGAAATGTTGCGCATTTTGCCCATCTTGGCGGAATGTTGTTTGGCTACTTCATGATTGTATACTGGAAAAAAAAGGGAAAGATGTATTTTTAATCTGTCGCGACAGATAAAGAAATGATACCGGCCTATTATACGGACAGAAAAGGAAAAAAGAGAAGGACCCCGCTGTTTTTCGGCGTCTCCTACAGGCTCATTCTGATTATTGCGGGAGCCTGCATGGCACTCTCATATATAGCAGTTTACGTTAATCCGTCAAAGTTTGCGGTACCGCTGTTTTTTGGTTTGTATTTTATCCCCATTCTTGTCATAAATCTGATTCTGTTTTTTATTGCCCTTATATGTAAAAGCAAGAGCGCATGGATTCCTATAGTTGTTCTGCTGCCCTCGCTTTTGTACGCGGAATCGTTTTTTAAAATTGACAATGACAGTGATGTTCAAAGAGAGGGGATCAAACTTAAAATAGAGACCTACAATACAGGCATGTTCTCCTCTTCAAGGAAAGCTCACAACAGAACATTTGTTCTTAAAATGATTGAAAGACAGGTTTCCCGCAACAATCCGGATGTTCTCTGTCTCCAAGAAGCGTTCATGGAGAACAAAGAACATGTTAAAGAAATTTTCCCGGAGTTTAAATACAGAGTTTACCATTTATACCCCGTTAAAAACGGACACTATTTTGGAAATATTATTCTTAGCAAATTCAAAATAAATGACGGAGGGAGAATTAGTTTCCGTCACAGTACCAACCTTGCACTATATGCAGACATAGAACATTACGGAAAGATCCTTAGAATTTACGATAATCACCTTGAGTCTTACAATATATCTTTTACCTCTCTGGTTCAACGCCTTGGAAGCGAGCGCCGCAATGACCAGGAAGAGTTTACAAGTGACTTAATTAACGTACACGCAAAAGTTAAGGGCACGGTAATACGCCGTTCAAATCAAGCCAATATCATAGCGGGACACATTAAGAGAAGCCCCTATCCTGCAATTATTTGCGGAGATTTCAATGACACGCCAATGTCCTATGCATATCACATGTTGTCCAAAGACAGAAAGGACAGTTTCAGAGAATCCGGAAAAGGATTTGCAGCAACATTTTCTTATTTGTGGCCTCTGCTAAGAATAGATTATGTTTTATTCCCGACAGATTTTGAAAGCATCAGCCATGTCACCATAAGATCCTCAATGTCTGACCATTATCCCGTTGTTACAGAACTGGTTATTTAATTTCAACCTTCCTGCTTAAATCCGGATTAACGGTAATGTTTACAGAGATGTAATCCTCCGGAAGAATAGAAGCAATTTTTTCCGGCCACTCAATCAAACACAATCCGTTCCCTGCAAAGTACTCCTCAACACCAACGTCATAAGCCTCTTGCAGTTTGTTAATCCTGTAAAAATCAAAGTGATAGATAGGGAACCCTTTTGCGGAGGCATACTCATTTATGATAGTAAACGTTGGACTGTTGACGTTATCTTTTACTCCAAGCGCCTTGCATATAGCTTTAATGAAAGTGGTTTTGCCGGCTCCCATTGAACCGTAGAATGCAAAAATATTGCTCTGCAAATCAGATTCAGATATGAACTTGATAAACTCCTCAGCCGCATTATCCAGCTCTGTAAGTGTTTTTATATCAATCGTTTTCTTAATCTTTGCCATACGCGTTATTATATAACTGTCATTCTAATTCTTTCTGAGAAATTGCATAGCAATTACCCTCTTTGTCTTTGCCGATATAATCCTCTTCATTCACCTGACAAATTCCGTCGGGAGTTAAAATATACAAATACACAAAGCCCATGCAAAGATGAGGATGCATCAGCTTATTTCCGGCAAATGCACTAACTTCCTGCATATTAACACCGTTCCACTGCACTGCGTTCAAAAGTTTTCCCTTATAATTAAGCGGCTTGATCATTTATAGTTTTATAACTATATGTTTCTTATACAACCAATAAGCCATTGCCGTGAATACCGCTACATAGCAAAGAGCAAAAAGCAGAGAAGAGATGTTATTATTCTTCCCTATAAGTCCCACACATACATACTGATAGAACCATGTTAGCGCGGTATAATATTTTGGACCTACAGCTCCGTTTGTCAAAGTTGTAATAGTGGTCCAATGTATCATATTGCCAAGTATCTTTACAAAGAACGCCGCCATTACAAATGCAAACAACGGATTCATTCCCAGCGCTCTGAATGGCGTGAAGGCTTTAACTTTTCCTTTAACATCTATAAAATAGATAAAGAAGGCCAGCATGATAATTGCCCATCCACCTGCATATAGAACATAAGAGCCTGTCCACAAGGCTTTTATAATTGGCTGCCAGATGCTTATGATTAACCCCAGAGCCAGACAAACTAAGCCGATGGTGTATAACTGTGTGACTACCTTTATTTTATCTTGCGCCTTTCTAACAAGATTGCCAATCATAAAGCCTAAAAGAACCGTACATGAGCCTGTTAAGATTCCAAGCAAACCCTCCGGATCAAACGGGAAACCATCTCCGTGATACACATGGCCCTCTCCAACAGCCTTAATATCAATCATTCCGGAGCCTTGGCCTGCAGCGGAGAAAATACCTTTTGCACCATTAACCATTGGAGAAGAGGCATCTCCTGTAATTGCAAGAATTATCCATTCGGCTGCAATAAGCAAAGCCATTGTAGGTATTATTTTCTTTGGCTCCTTAAGCCACAATGCCAGCATACCGCCAACCATATAACAGAATCCAATTCTTATAAGTACTCCAAATAATCTGATGTGCTGCAGATAGTTCATATAATTTTCATG
This sequence comes from Bacteroidales bacterium, assembly GCA_028704975.1. Classification (GTDB taxonomy): domain Bacteria; phylum Bacteroidota; class Bacteroidia; order Bacteroidales; family UBA932; genus Egerieousia. The sequence goes on from JAQWEK010000008.1 coordinate 10,031, forward strand.
ACAGTTTAGTGCCGGATTTGGATTCATGGGATAGAATGGGAATGCGTTAAGTGCCAGACCCACAAGTATTATCAGCAGTCCTCTCTTTATAAGTTTTCTTACACTTTTTCCAGAGAGACTCTCATTGTATTTTGCAAAGGAGAAGGCCATTGCCGCTCCTACCACAAACAGAAAGAACGGGAACACCAGGTCTGTCGGAGTACAGCCGGCCCATAATGCGTGTTTTAACGGAGGGAATATATGCGCCCAGTTTCCCGGGTTGTTTACGGTTATCATTCCGGCTACTGTCATGCCCCTCAGGACGTCCAGTGCAATATAACGTTGTGTTTTTACCTGTTCCATGATAATACAAAAATAGTGATTTTATGGTACATTTGTGATATGGAACTGTTTTACTCAAAGAACATAACCGGCAGCAAAATCATTTTGCCGGAAGATGAGACAAGACATTGCGTTAAGGTACTGAGAAACAAGCCCGGGGACACTGTTTATGTAATTGACGGAGAGGGAGGACTTTATAGATGCAAGCTGCTGGATGTCGGGAAAGAGGCCGAGTGTGAAATAGAAGAGAAATCTGTCGGGATAGGGAAAAGAAATTATTCCCTCACGATGGCTGTTTGTCCCACCAAAAACATTGAGAGATATGAGTGGTTTTTGGAAAAGGCCACTGAGTTTGGGCTTGACAAATTGGTTCCGTTGATTTCTGAGCATTCTATAAGAACCCGCATAAAAAAAGAGAGGCTGGAGGCCATTACGCTTTCTGCAACAAAACAATCTTTGAAGGCATATCTGCCTGTTATTGAAGATGAAATGGCGGTTGCGGATTTTTTGAAAACACAAAAAATCTCCAACCTGCCGTTGAATAAAAATTCCCGTCTCACAGAAGAAAAAAAATCTGATTCCACAATTATTAAGCTAATTGCTCATTGTGAAGAGGCGGAGAAGATTTCTTTGCGTAGCGCACTTAGCGGAAGCGGCTGCCCGGTCAATGCAAAGCCTGAAAATTCAGAGTCAGGCAATGCGGAGTCAGGCAATACAAACAGGGAGAGTTGCAGTAAACCTCAAATAATCATAATGATTGGACCTGAGGGAGATTTTTCAAAAAAAGAAATTGAGCTTGCCGCGGATGCCGGATTCTCTGCAATTACCTTGGGGACAGCACGTTTAAGAGTTGAAACTGCTGCGCTGGCAGCCGTAACGGAAGTTTATTTTTCAAAATCTTGAGAAGGGGAAAATTTAAAACAGCAAAATCATGAAGGAGCAATACTCATACAAATGCAGTCCGGAGATGGACAAACAAATTAAACTGGCGGTTGATGTCTTAAAAAAAGGCGGCACTATTCTTTATCCGACTGATACCATTTGGGGCCTGGGCTGCGATGCCACTAATGCAGAGGCTGTTGCAAAGATTTATGAAATTAAAAAACGTGCGGAGAGTAAAAGTCTGGTCACACTTGTTAATGACATGGATATGATTGGCCGTTACATCAAAGAGATTCCTCAAATTGCAATTGAGTTACTAGAGGTGAATGATGCACCAATGACAATTATTTATCCTGGTGCAATTGGTCTTGCTAAAAATGTAGTAGCGGAAGACGGAACTGTCGGGATAAGAATACCAAATAATGAGTTTTGTAAACAGCTTATTTTCAGACTGCACAGGCCTATCGTTTCTACCTCTGCAAATATTTCCGGAGAACCTTCTCCTCAATCTTTCAAAGAAATTCCTGAAGAGATTAAAAATTCCGTAGATCTGATTATTGATAAATCCATGGAAGAAGAATCCACCCACAAAGCCTCCCAAATTATTAAAATCAGTCTCAACGGGGAGATTACGGTTATCAGAAAGTAATTATATGTACATAGGATTAATATCGGATACTCATGGATTGTTTGACGATGAGCTTTGCAAGTTTCTGGAACCGGTGGAACAGATTTGGCATGCCGGAGATTTTGGAAACGAGCATACGCTAGATGAGATTGCTGCATTTAAACCATTGATAGGCGTTTACGGAAACTGCGATGATTGGGATGTAAGAGAAAAAGTTCCGCTGTATCAATCTTTTAATTCGGGTGGAATGAAAGTCCTTATGACACACATTGGAGGATTTCCGGGAAGATATGATTATAATGCCTTCAAATTAATAGAAGAAATAAAGCCGGATATTTTTGTCTGCGGGCACTCGCATATCTTGCGGGTAATGAATGACAAAAAGAGAAACATCATGGTTCTTAACCCCGGTGCGGCCGGCATAATGGGCTTTCACACAGTGCGTACCGCTCTCAGATTCAAAATTGAAAATGGCGAGATAAAGGATCTGGAGTTGGGGCAGTGGAAAAGACAAGTCTAGCACCAAATTGCAGATACATTTTACTAAATACGATCATTGCAGCGGAATTGGATGGCGGCACAGATGTGCTCTATGGAAATGTTCCTATCTTTTTGCAAATCCGCTATTGTCCTGGCTATCTTTAATATGCGGCTGTAACCGCGTGCGGAAATTTTTAGCTGCTGAATTATTTTTCTCAGATAAATCTGCTCTTTATCACTTAGGCCGCAATAATAATTAAGCTTGGAGGGCGGTATCTGCGCATTGGTAAAAAACTGCTCATTTTTATACCGTTCAAACTGAATCTCTCTTGCGGCCAAAACACGTAATGCTATTTTTTCACTTGGTTCAGCCTGCGCTCCGCTGACTATTTCATTAGATTTTACCTGTCTGACATTCAAGTGGATATCTATTCTATCGTACACCGGACCGGAAACTCTTCCGCGATACCTCATGATTGCAGAAGAGGAACATGTACATTTCCCCGGCTCATCATAAATATACCCGCAGGGACAAGGATTCATCGCTGCAACAAACATAAAACGCGCCGGGTAAACATATTTTGTCTTCACTCTACTCACCTGAATAACACCATCTTCCAGCGGCTGCCTCAGAACATCTATAGATTGTCTGCTAAACTCAGCAAATTCATCTGCAAACAAAACGCCGTTGTGGGCCAGTGAAATTTCTCCTGGCATTCCGGTGGGTCCTCCCCCCACAAGCGCAGGAACTGTTATAGTATGATGCGGTGCACGGAATGGTCTTATACGCATGAGACCGTTCATTGTATCCAACTGACCTGCAATAGAATATATCTTGCTTGTCTCTATTGCCTCCTCTTTTTCCATAGGAGGCAGAATTGAGGGAATACACTTTGCCATAAAAGTTTTACCGCAGCCCGGACTCCCCACCATCAGCACATTGTGACCGCCGGCCGCAGCAATTTCCAATCCTTTTTTTGCCGTCTCCTGACCCTTCACATCTTCAAAATTATAATCGAATTTCTTTTTTTCTCCCGACGGGTAATCTCCGTCTGGAATCATCTTAACTACTTTATCTGCAGCAAGTTCCGGGGAGCGCAAAATTTCAATGATATCCCCGATGTTATCGGCCCCAAATACAGTTATTCCATCTATCTCGGCTCCCTCCATTGCAGAAGCCGTCGGGAGAATACACCCCTTAAAACCCTGTTGCTGAGCATGAATAATTATAGGAAGCGCACCCTGCACAGGACGTAATGTGCCGTCCAGCGCCAATTCTCCCATTATAAAAAAATCCTTTAGACAGTCCACTCTCAATTGCTCTGATGCACAGATAATTCCAATGGCAATTGCGGCATCAAAAGAGGAGCCCGTTTTATGAATATTGGCGGGCGCCATATTTATGACTATTTTTTTGCCCGGAATGCGAAAACCATAATGATTTAATGCACTCCCTATTCTTTGCTGACTCTCCTTAACGGCACTGTCCGGCAATCCAACCAAGAAGAACTGTATGCCATCAGTTACTTCCACTTCCACCGTAACCGTCACAGCATCCAGTCCGCTGCAACAGGCACAATAAACTTTACATAACATATTAGAAAATTTTAGTGCGGGCAATATATGACTACATATCGTCAATTGAGGTGCAATTGATCAAATCAACACACTTTACTTTTGTGAAACAGATATAACAATTGTAAAAAACAAAATTTATCCTTCTGCCGGGCATTCCATGTAAAAGGAGGTATAGTTCATCTATTTAGAGAAAATATTGCTACGATTTGGCTTAAGTGTTTTGTACATTTGCATCAAATTGAATTTTAAGGGTTATGGCAAACAATTTATTTACCAAATATGTATGGATGCTTAGCACTATGTACCATGCTGGGAAGGTATCTTATTCGGATCTGAACAGAAAATACGTTGAAAAGTTTAAGGAGAAATTACCCCTTAGAACATTTCATAATCACAAAGACGCAATTGAAGAGCTTTTTGGTGTAAAAATCAAATGCGACCGCAAGAACGGGTTCAAATATTATATTGCCGGAATTGAAAATATAAAGAACGGGGAACTTGGAAAATTAATCCAAGAACTACTGCAAGAAAAAAACTAAAAACTTTTCAGGATCCGGAAACCCTGTTATTTCTCAGGGTATAGTAAATAAGGCTTTCTGTCGCGAATAAACTGCTCATCTTCAACACTCCAGCGCTGCTTGATTTCATCCGCGGACTTGCCCTCTTCTATCATCTCTCTTACGTAATGCTGCCCCATTAGTTTCTCAAGCCAGTCGGTGAAAAAAGCATCTCCTTTGCCGCAAACGTTGTAAGCATTAATTAGGTAAGTTAAATCTATGCCGCGTTTGTTAACCTCTTGTGTATATGGATATACTCTTAAGTCAACCCCAAAACATTCTTTACCCAGAAGCGGAGGGTTTTTTGCACCCGGCACGCTGCGAGGTGTAAATGAAAAGCCGTACCCCTTCATTTCCGGAGAACCGTACACTTGGAATGGAAAATCCGTTCCGCGTCCTAAACTAACATCTGTTGCCTCAAAATAACAAAGAGACGGGAACAGATATATAGACCTCATATTAGGCAGATTAGGAGAAGGTTTTATAGGAAGTTTATAATGTTTTGCATGCGTATAATTCTTGCACTTAATGACAGTAAGGGAACAATGTACTCCGCCTTTTAGCCACCCCTTCCCGTTAGCCATATTTGCAAGCTCTCCCAAGGTCATCCCATGAACAATCGGTATTGGAAGTCCGCCAACGCCGGATTTATATTTCATATCAAGAACAGGACCGTCAACATAAAAACCAATCGGATTTGGTCTATCCAAAATGATGAAATCTTTATTGTATTTGGCGCAGTCCGCCATCATATTAATCATGGTTACATAGTATGTGTAGAACCGCGTTCCAGCATCCTGTAAATCAAACACGACAACATCAAAACCTTGCATTAGCTGCGCAGTTGTAAGATTGGATTTTCCATATAACGACCGTATAGGAATTCCCGTCTTTGAATCCACGGAATCCCCAAATTCCTCTCCCGCATCTGCCTGACCTCTGAATCCATGTTCCGGAGACATCAGACATACAACATTAATTCCCAGAGATACAAGAGTATCAACAACATGAGTTCTCTCATTAATCATTCCGGTTTGATTAGAAAGCACACAAACATGTCTCCCTTTCAACAATGGAATATAATCGTTTACCGAGCACGCACCCGGCTGAATATCATTATCATAGGTCCACCAAGAAGAACTGTCGGAGACAACGGCGCCATTCTCACAACCTTGCGCTGCTGCAAAATTTGCAGACAAAACAAAAAGAACGGCTGTCATGCCGATAGCTAAAAAACTTTTTAAAATATTTTTCATAGCGATATTTATTTATTTGCTCTCTATTTTACTCACTATTTTCTCAGTTGCGCCAACATGACTTTCTACGTAGGTCTTGCAAGTGTCGCCTTTCCATTCACGTAATTCTTTATCTTTTATGCAATTATCTAAAATTTCATAGAAATCGTTTGTACCCGTCACGCAAGTTGCCCCCTCAAGTTTAAGAAGATCTATGGCCTCCTGGAATTTCTTATAGTTTGGCCCAAACACTACCGGACATCCATAAGTGGCCGCCTCCAAAATATTATGGATGCCAACTCCAAATCCACCTCCTATGTACGCAAATTCCGCATATTGATAGAGTGAGGAAAGTATCCCGAGGCAATCAATTATAAGCACACGTCTGCCGGCCAGTTTTGAGGCATCTACAACAGAGGCATTCTTAACATCTCCCACAATCTCAGAGAATTTCACAACTCCGTAAGATTCAAACAATTCTGAAACCTTATCTACTCGTTCTTTTGATATTTCGTGAGGAGCAATTACAAGTCTTACCTTTGAGAAGTTCTTTAAGACATCTGCTATCATTTGTTCATCCGGCAACCATGTGCTGCCTGCAACAAATCCAAAGCCTTCCTTTACAAAATTCTCTATGACAGGGAATTGCTTGCAATGTTGAGTAATCTCATGCACTCTGTCAAAGCGAGTATCTCCGCTTACAAAAACATTTCCTGAAATATTTATTTTCTCCAGATTCTTTTTTGATTCTTCATCCTGTACAAAAATCTTTGTAAAGATCCTTAGCATTCCGCAGAAGAAACCCCCGTACCATTTGAAAAACGGTTGGAAAGGACGGAAAATTGCTGAAACAAGATAAAGTTCGGCCCCGCTCTTTTTAATCTCCTTTAAGAAGTTATACCATAAATCATATTTGATAAATATCACCTTAACCGGCTTAACGGCTTTCACAAAAGCGCGTGCATTATGCGGCGTATCAACCGGAAGATAATATACCCAATCCGCAAGTTTGTAATTCTTTCTTAATTCATAACCACTTGGAGAATAGAACGTTACCAGCACTCTGTATGTCGGCTTATTTTTCTTGTACCACTCAATGACCGGGCGAGCCTGCTCAAACTCACCAACTGAAGAACAATGGAACCATATTATTGGCTCTCCGGGCTTTACTTCATCCGCTACTCTCTTAAGAAGATTTCTTCTTCCACTGTAAAACAATTTGATTTTATGGCTGAACAAAGAACCTATCGCGATAAAAAACGGCAGTATGCTCAGCCCAATATTATATAATATCCTCACGACTCGCTAGTTTTAGACTACGCGAAATTAGCAATTTTATTTCTAAAATGAGTAAATTAGCGGCGCCATCCAGATAGAATTATGAGAACTGTTTTTCAAACCATAGGAGAATACTACAACTTGATGATGCGTGTATTCCGCAAGCCGGAGAAGTGGAAAATTTTCTGGAAGCAATTCTGGTTTGAATCCGATAAACTTATAATAGGCTCAATACCAATCGTCAGCATAATCTCCGTTTTTATTGGAGCTGTAATAGTTTTGCAGTCCGCAAATAATATGGAGAGCCCGTTCATCCCAAAAATGTACGTAGGAGTTATGGCAAGAGAAAGTCTGGTTTTGGAATTTTGCTCTACAATGGTTGCGCTGATACTTGCAGGAAAGATAGGTTCCAACATCTCTTCTGAGATAGGCAGCATGCGCATAACGGAACAAATTGATGCAATGGAAATTATGGGAGTCAATTCTGCAAATTATCTAATCCTTCCAAAAGTTGCCTCCTCAACTATTTTTAGCCCGTTCCTAATGCTTTTAAGTTTTGTGCTTGGTTTAATTGGAGGAGCCGGCATTATTTCATTTACCGGAATTATAACTATTGCACAATACACAGACGGATTACAGTTTGCGTTTAAGGCTTGGTACATATACTACAGCATGGTAAAAATGGCTGTCTTCTGCTTTATAATAACCTCAATATGTTCATATTACGGCTATTACGCAAAAGGCGGCTCCCTTGGCGTAGGACGCTCCAGCACTAAAGCAATTGTTGTAAGCAGCACACTGATATTAATATTTGACCTTTTAATCACAAAACTGTTTTTGTAAAATTTAAAATATGACAACGTTTTTAATTAAAGACGGCGTCATTAATTAAAAACGTTGTCATTGTTTGAAAAATGATTGAAGTAAAACACTTATTTAAAGAGTTTAATGAGCGTCAGGTTCTGGATGATATTAATATCCGTTTTGAGCCCGGGAAGTGTTCTTTGATTATCGGAGCCAGCGGAAGCGGCAAAACCGTTCTGCTTAAGAGCCTTGTGGGACTTTATGAACCGGAGAAGGGTGAGATTTGGTATGACCAAAATGAGTTTACCTGCATGGATGCTCGTCAAAAAAAGAACTTCCACAAAGAGATGGGAATGCTTTTCCAAGAGAGCGCCTTATTTGATTTTGATACGGTGGAGGAGAACGTCATGTTCCCGATGGATTTCTTCACAGACTGGACTTACGGGCAAAAACTTGAGCGGGCAAATTTCTGCCTAAACAGAGTTAATTTAACAGGGTCTAACAAATTGTATCCTACTCAGCTTAGCGGAGGCATGCAGAAGAGGGTTGGCATTGCAAGAGCAATTGCGTTAAATCCAAAATACCTTTTCTGCGATGAGCCAAATTCCGGCCTGGATCCAACCACAGCAATTGTGATAGACCGTCTAATTCAAGAAATTACGAGGGAGTACAAAATCACGACAGTTGTTAACACGCATGACATGAACTCCGTCATGGAAATTGGAGATCACATAGGTTTTATACACCAGGGAAAAATGTTATGGCAGGGAAACAGCAAGGATATTATGGATTCCGAGTGCAATGAACTAAACGATTTTGTCTTTGCAAATAATCTTGCAAGGCAGCTAAAAGCCAATATGTCAAAATAAATATGCTGCTCAGGTTGCAGCAGAAGCAAAATAAAAAAGCCGCAGAAAACCGCGGCCTTTTTTCTCTATCCTTTACCTTTTATTTTAAATGGAATCTCACTCCAACCTCAGCCTCAACTTGTAGCGGCTGGTCTGTTCTGATGCTTGCGGGAATCTTGGAATCAAAGTAATATACAAGATTTGGTTCCAGATAAATACCCATCTTATCATTATTAAATTTATACTCCACGCCCACACCGGTATTCAAAGAGAACTGAACCCCTTTCACATGAGAATTCGCATGTTTAACCGTGCCATCATAAGTAGTCATATCATAACGCACTTTTACGCCCTTCTCAAGACTCGCACCCGCATTTCCATAGAAAGAAAAACACCTGGTATTCAAAACATTAAAGTAAACATTAACAGGAACGCCAATATAATGAATGCCTTGTTTAATCTTATAAGCTTTCTTATTGATAAGTCCGTCATACTTGCTGTGCAAATACGTGTAACTAAAACCAGTTCCAACCGTAATCAAATTGTTAATTTTATAATGCACCTGCAACGCAAAATTTAAAGGCAAAGAGTAGGTAGTCTCTGAAACCTGCTCAATCTGAGGAGCTGATGATGGCGCCATATAACCGACTTGCGCAGCAACAGATTTGATAAAATTGTTGGAAACATCAAAATTTCCGCCTCCGGAAATATTTGAAGAAACGGCATAGGAAATACTTCTTGCTCTCTTCTTCGGCTTCTCATCAAAAGCACCAAAATTAGTCATATACCCAAAAGATTCCGTCCTCCTTTTTTGTACTGCAGTCTTGGGCTCGGCTTTCTTGTAAGGCTTAACAACAGGTTCCGTCACTACTACGTGAATATAACTCTGTTCCTCTGTCAAATAAGGAAGTTCAACCATCGGCTCCTGCACATAATCAGATGCCAGATAATTTTGGGCATTTCGGGCCATAGTCTTTTTCATAGGTTTGATTTCGGGCCGAAATGGTTGGCCGGCAATCTCACTTGCCGGCGCGTTTTGCTTTTGAATATATGACTTATTTGGGCTTGATGTCTTAAAGAAAATGCCTGCAACAACAGCGGCGGCAGCAGCGGCAGCAGCGACGGACCAGTATATAATCCTGCTCCTCAATGGTTTATTCTTGACAACATTAATATTCCCGACAGGTTTCCCCGCAGGAATGCTCTTCTTGACGGAGGACCACATCTGAGCCTTCTCATCATCAGAAAGCGCAAGCTCGCCCATAGACTCTTTGCTTCCGTCTAAGTCTCTCAACTTATCCGCAAACAATTTGTCAACGGGGTTTGCCTCGTTCTCCAATCTTACATTGTTTAATATGTCATCAGAATTTTTCAAATTCCCGGTAACTATCGTGATATTACTTAAAATTCCTAAGTCTATTCTGCAGCCACACCCTTGCCCTGCTTAATTGGCTTCTACTTCCTCCCTCACTCATATTCAGCATCTTTGCTATCTCCTTATGAGAAAAACCCTCAATTGCATAGAGGTTGAACACAGTTCTAAAACCCGCAGGCATCTCCGCAATAATCCCCATAAGCATTTGCACATCCAACTTTTCCGTCTCTTTGGGATCCAGCCTGATATCCGCAACAGGAATGGTCCCGTCTATCTGCTCTGTGTTTCTAAGAACATCATTCTTTCTCAAATACATCAGACAAGTAGTTACAAAAATTCTTCTTGCCCACCCCTCAAAAGAGCCCTCTCCTCTAAAGTCGGACAGTTTTGCAAATAAGGTTATAAAACCGTCATGCATAACGTCTTTGGCTTTTTCTCTCTCCCCTATGTAACGTAAGCAAACAGGAAACATCCGAGAAGAAAGCTTCTCGTACATTTTCTCTTGAGCCAGCGCACTATTCTTAATGCAATCTCTGACCAGATCTGCATACGGATCATTAGGATCCTGCTTTATATTTCTCTCCTTCGACAATTTGTAGATGCGTTGCGGGCCATAAAAGTTGCAATCGATGCTACAAATTTAATAATTCTTGTCCCCAAAGGCAACACTGATTAGCACAGAATTTGCTACTTTTGCCTGATGTTATGAAAATGAAGAAATTACATGTATTTATCACGATAGGTCTCATTTTTTCCGTATTTATGGCGTGTCAGGCAAACGGACAGGAAAAAGTGACGCCGGCAAAAACAAACACGGAAACTCATCTGATTGCGGCAGAAGCGGCTTATACGCAGCAAAAATATAAAGAGGCCACGGCAGAGTGCGTGGCCGCACTGGAATTCAACTCCAACAATGATGCGGCCTACTACCTTATGGCAAAACTTTCTCTGCAGATGAACAAGACCGATGACGCAGAAAAATTTTGCAAAAAAGCTGCAGATTTAGATACCTCAAATTACTATTACGCTGCTGATCTGGCATCTATTTATTTGATGAACAACAAGATAGATGATGCAAGAAATTTGTATGAAAAAATGTCAAAGAAATATCCCGGAAAATCCGAGGTGTTTTTGAATCTCATTAATATATACTCCAAAACCAATGACTATGACAAAGTGTTTGGCGTAGCGGACAGACTGGAAAAAATTGCCGGACCCAATGAAGTATCTACCATGGCAAAATTTGAAGCATATTCTGCAAAACGCCAGTATCCTCAAGCCATTAAGTGTCTGGAGGATGCAGACGCCGTATCTCCAAATCCAAAATATGATGCACTGCTTGGAGATATGAATATGGACCTCTTTAATGACACATTGGCTCTTAAGTATTACAATAGAGCCCTTGATCATGACACGACCTATGCCCCCGCCTTATTTGGAAAAGCAGAGCTTTACAGATTAAGAAACGATTACCAAAATTTCTTTAAGTTTTTAAATCCGTTCATGGCTAACAAGGAGATTAATCCCAAGATGAAGACGGATTATTTAAAGCAAATTTTCAACAATGCGGGTTTCCTTTCCCGCTACAAAGAACAAATGGCTGAATCTATGCAAATTATGGCAGCCGCAAATCCTGATGATACCACATGCAATCAAATTGCCGCAATGTATCTGTCGGGAGCCGGACACAAAGACGAGGCTCGCAAAATATTAGAAAACAACTTAAAATATTACCCCGACGTCTACATTGTAAACATAGATTACATGTCTTTTCTTTACAGTGCGGAGGAGTGGAGGAGGCTTAAAAACTTTGGAGATTCCACAATTGCCAAATTCCCCGGAAAGACTGATATGTTGCAATTTAAAGGACTTGCCGAGTACAATTTAAAACTTTATGATTCTTCTATAGCTACGCTGTCCCAGGTTGAAAAAATCTCAAAAGAAAGAAATGACACTACCCTTCTGATTAATTCCTATTCTTTGATTGGAGATTTGTATCATCTTAAGAATCAGAATAAAGAAGCGTATAAATATTATAAGAAGGCATTAAAGATAAATCCAAAAGAGAGTCCCGTTCTTAATAACTGGGCGTGGTACATTGCAACTTCAGACAAAAGCGGGAACCTTAATAAAGCTCTGGAAATGAGCAAGAAAACCATAGAACTTGAGCCGGACAATACAACTTATCTGGATACATACGGATGGATACTTTACTTGCAGGGAAATTATCCGGAGGCGCGCAGGCAATTCCAGCATGCAATGGCCTATGGAGGAAACGATAACCCCGTAATGCTTGATCACTATGCAGAAGTCCTATTTGCTTTAAAAGAGTATGATCTCGCTTTTCTATATTGGGACAAGGCTGTGGAAGCTGCTAAGAAAGAGGGAGATACAGCGCAGACTGAAAAATTGCTGGAAAAGATTGCAGGCAAAAAAGAGCTGAGCAAAAAGTAATTAGTATTTTTGTCGCGACAGTGTTTTAACAGAGAGTATTTTGCAAAAAACATATAACATAGTTTTACATTTTAAAAGTTTGGCAGCGGCTCTTCTTACGGCTGTGCTTGCTTTTGCTTTTGTTGCCGCGGGTCCATGCAAAGCGGCAGCTCAAAATTCGGGCACACAAAAATATGTTGAGAGTAAAAAGGCTCAAATCAATCAATTGCAAAAAGACATTGCATATCTGGACAGGCAAATTGCACAGACTCAGAATAAAAGGAAAAATACGCTGGAAGAACTAGCTCTCATCAGAAAAAAGGTTGATAAGAGAAAACAGCTGATTGCCCAACTGGACAAGCAAATTGCTCAGCAAAGCGATGAAATTTACGGCAAGACCATAGAGCTTAATGTGACTCAAAGACACATGGATACGCTTAAGATGTATTACCGCAGAATGATAGTTAAAGCGTATCGCAACAGAGACAGCAGAACATGGTTTATGTACATTCTTGCAAGCAACAGTATTGACCAGGGCTACAGAAGATGGAGCTATCTAAAAGATTATTCTAAAGCACTTAACGACCAGGCTAAAAAGTTGAAAGAAGTTCAGAATAAGATTGCGGATGAGAGGAAGAATATCACTCAGATGCAGACGGAAAATATTAAAAATCAGAAAGTTAAGACAGAAGAATATAATAAGTTCAAAACGGAAGAACAGAAGTCTCGGGTTTATGCAAATGTGCTGGCAAAGCAGCAGAAAAATTTCAGCGGTCAGCTTCAGCAGAAAAAAAGACAGGCGGCTCAGCTTAACAGAGAGGTTCAAAGGATGATTGCCGCCGCAATTGCGGCAGAGAGAAAGAAAGCCGCTGCAGCAGCGGCAAGCAGCAACGCCTCCTCTACATCAACCAAAAAAACATCTTCCAAGAAATCTTCATCGTCATCTTCAAACAAAGTTGCGCCAATGGCTTATGCAACTACACCTGAGAGCGCTCAGCTTTCCGGAGAATTTAGAAACAACCGCGGAAGACTGCCATGGCCCGTAAAAAGAGGTGTTATTTCTGAGGGTTATGGTGAACACAATGACGCATCCATGAAGGGCATTTCCCTACCGTTTAATAACGGTATAAATATCTCAGCACCAAAAGGATGCGCTATTTTATCCGTATTTGAGGGAACCGTTAAGCAGATAATTGTCATACCGGGATACAGCCACTGTGTGCTTATCCAGCACGGAGAGTATTTCACATTCTATTGCAAACTGGGAAGTGTTTCAGTAAGAGTGGGACAGAAAGTTTCTACCGGACAGACAATCGGATATCTTGACTCATCTCTAGACGGGTCAACGCTTCACTTTGAACTTTGGTCAGGAACCCAAAAACAGAATCCTGAGAACTGGCTTAAGAGATACTAGCAGAGTGAAATTTGCTACAAAGCCGTTAAAACAATCCGTGAAGCTCTGCCCCAACAGCATCAATGACAGAACTCAAATCCTTTGGATCATTCTCAAAATCAAGCTTGTCCACATCTACGATTAACTTCTTGCCATCCGAGTATTCTGTTATCCAAGCCTCATATAAATCATTAAGGCCCTTTAGGTAATCCAAGCGAATTCCCTCTTCATATTCACGTCCCCGCTTCTGGATATTGCCAACAAGATGCTCAATGGAAGAACGCAGATATATCATTAAATCCGGTGGTTTTACAAGAGATATCATTAAAGAGAATAAATCTTTGTAGTTCTCATAATCTCTTGTGCTCATTAAACCCATTTTATGCAAATTGGGGGCAAATACACAAGAATCCTCATAGATGGTTCTGTCCTGGATCACATTACCGTTTGAGCGCCTGATATTTACAACCTCTTTAAATCTTTTGTTCAAAAAATAAATCTGCAGGTTGAATGACCAGCGCTGCATATCCTTGTAAAAATCTGCCAAATAAGGGTTATCGTCCACCGGCTCAAATCTTGGAGTCCAATTCATGCTCTTTGACAAAAGTCTTGTAAGGGTAGTTTTGCCGCTCCCGATGTTTCCCGCTATTCCAATATGCATACTATAAAAGTTTAAGTAGAAAAACGCCCGCTTTAAATACAGGCGCTACACTCTTACAAAAGTAAGAATATTTCTTGTAATTTTGTCAAATGCTAAATTTAGTACTGGACCCGCTTATACAAAAAGGGAGAAGAAAAAAACTTGTAGAGGAACTGACTGCCTCCAAAATGTTTGGAAGCAGGGTATTGCGTGCTATCGGCGCAGTACCTCGCCACCTATTTATTGAGAAAGGGCTGGAAGAATTTGCCTATAAGAACATTCCAATAGAAATTGCCGGCAAGCAGACAATTTCTCAGCCATACACCGTGGCGATGGAAACGGAGTTGCTGAATGTTAAAAGCGGTGAAAAAATTTTGGAAATAGGTACCGGATGCGGCTACCAGACAGCAATCCTGTTTTATATGGGTGCGGTAGTTTATACCATTGAAAGGCAGAAAGAATTATACCTGCAGGCAAAGGAAAATCTATTGAAAATAGATTACACAAAACCGGTTCTGTTTTGGGGAGACGGTTTTAAGGGATTGCCGCAATTTGCTCCGTTTGACGGGATTATTGTCACCTGCGGCGCTCCTGAAATTCCAAATGACTTGCTTCTACAGTTAAAAATCGGAGGGAAAATTGTAATACCTGTCGGCGACAAAGAACAAGAGATGCTGCTTATTAAAAGAAAAAACAAAAGCGAATTTGAAAAGCAGTCATACGGTGCTGCAAGTTTTGTCCCAATGTTACATGGCGTAAAGTAACTTTTAAGAATAATATGTTAATATGATAAAGATTAAGGAGTTTTATTTGAATGAGTTGCGGGAGTGCTGCTACATACTTTCAGACGAGTCAAAAGAGTGTATTATTGTTGACCCCGGCATAAGTTCTCAGAGTGAAAGAGACAGGATTGTAAAGTACATAGATGCAGAAACACTTAAACCGGTAAAAATTGTATGTACTCACGGACATTTTGATCATGTAATGGGAAATGCCTTTATTACGGAGAAATACAATATTCCAACATATCTTAACCCAAAGGATATTCCATTGCTGGAAAGAGCTCCGCATGATTGTCTGATGTTTGGCTATCAAATTGAACAGCCGCCGTTGAAGACGCTGGATATTAAAGAGGGAAACGATGTTACATTTGGAAATTCCGTTTTAAAGGTAATTGCAACACCAGGACATACATCGGGAAGCGTATGTATTTACTCTCCTGAAGATAAATTTGTTTTAACGGGGGATACTCTTTTTGCGGGGAGCTGCGGTAGAACAGATTTGCCTGAGAGTGAAGAAGATGCCATGCCAGACAGTCTAAATAAAATAGCCAGGGAAATGAAAGCTGACTACATTGTTTATCCGGGGCACGGGCCAAACTCAACTATTAAGGATGAACTTATGCAGAATCCATTCTTAAGGGATAAAGGATTTTAAAATTGTCTCATTTGACGGGAGGTTTTTTTGGATAAAATAGAAATAATAGGAGCTAACGAGCACAATCTTAAAAATGTAAGCGTTACTATTCCGCGTGGAAAATACGTGGTAATCACGGGTTTATCCGGCAGCGGAAAATCTTCTCTTGCATTTGACACAATATATGCAGAGGGACAACGTCGTTACATGGAGACATTATCTGCTTATGCAAGACAGTTTATAGGAATTCTGGAAAAACCTAATGTTGAAAGTATTACCGGCTTAAGCCCCATCATCGCGATAGAACAAAAAACCACCGGAAACAATCCCCGATCAACCGTAGGCACCATCACGGAAGTGTATGACTTTCTCCGTTTGCTCTATGCAAGAGCCTCATACGCATACTCTCCCGCTACGGGAAAGCAAATGATAAAATATACAAGCGAACAAATTACTCAGCTTATTATAAAAGAGTACAACGGAGTAAAATGTTTGCTTCTTGCACCGCTGGTAGTTGGAAGAAAAGGTCACTATAAAGATTTGTTTGACAGTCTGTTGCGCAAGGGATACCAACAGGTTAGAATAGACGGAAAAATCAGAGAAGTTGCAGATGTCAAACCGCTGGACAGATATAAAATTCACTTTATAGATTTGGTTGTTGACAAGCTAATTCCGTCCGAGCCTGACTATAAAAGAATATATGAGTCTGTTAACAACGCACTTGAAAAAGGGAAGGGAACTATCGCGATGCTAAAAATGGAAGATGCGGAGAAAAAAAGCGAGGCGGCGGAATTGGATAAAGATTTAAGATTTTTCTCTCAGCATCTGATGGATGCGGACACGGGATTTTCTTTGCCGGAACCTGCCCCTTTTACATTCTCTTTTAACTCTCCTCAAGGAGCTTGTCCGCGCTGCAAGGGACTTGGATATATCTCACAATTAGATATTTCTAAAATAATACCCAATCCCCATAAATCTATAAACGCAGGGGGAATTCTTCCGCTTGGCAGCTATAAGGACACAAACAATTTCCGCATACTGGAGAGCATGGCAAAGAAATATGATTTCTCCCTTAATACTCAAATCCGCAACCTGCCGGAAGATACCATTAACATGATTATTTACGGAACGGATGAATTGTTCAGAGTGAATCTTGCAGACGGAACTCTTCTTGCACCATTCACCGGAATTGTCTCTAAACTACAGCAAAAGGAGGAAGACGATGATTTAAACGCACGCAAAGAGAGATTCATAGAGGAGACCGTTTGCCCGGAATGTAACGGCACACGCTTAAAAAAAGAGGCGCTCTATTTTAAAATAGATAATAAAAATATTGCTGAAGTTGCCGCAATGGATATAGACACTTTGGCCGAGTGGATAAAAACTCTTCCGGAAAAACTGGATAAAAAACAGAATCTGATTGCGCGCGATGTTATCAAGGAACTCAATGACAGAATAGGTTTTCTGCAGGCTGTAGGATTGAATTATCTATCTCTCGACAGGGCAACAAGAACACTTAGCGGAGGTGAAAGTCAAAGAATTAGGCTTGCCACTCAGATTGGCAGCAAGCTTGTCAACGTGCTATATATTTTAGATGAGCCAAGCATTGGGCTGCATCAAAGAGATAATATAAAACTTATCAATTCACTTAAGCAATTAAGAGATGAAGGCAACTCCGTGATGGTAGTTGAACATGATTTGGAAACAATGTTAAGCGCGGACTGGCTTATAGATTTAGGACCTGGCGCAGGCTCCAAAGGAGGAGAACTTTTATTCAGCGGAACGCCCGATGAACTCATGAAAATGCCTCTCTCTAAAATAAAAGACATGCACAGTTACACTGCTGATTATCTGAGAGGTATAAAAAAAATAGAGGTACCTGCGGAAAGGCGCAAAGGCAATGGAAAATATCTAAAATTATACGGTGCAACGGGCAATAATTTAAAGGACGTTAATTTGTCCGTGCCGCTTGGTTGTCTTGTTGGAGTAAGCGGCGTGAGCGGCAGCGGAAAATCTTCTCTTATTAATGAAACTCTGATGCCAATTTTAAGCAAACATTTTTACAGATCTTTGATGACTCCGCTTCCTTATAAAAAAGTTGATGGCATAGAAAACATTGATAAACTAATAGTTGTGGACCAAAGTCCAATAGGTCGCACACCGCGCAGCAACCCGGCAACATATACAAATGTATTTTCCGATATTAGAAAACTTTTTGAAAAAACGCCGGACGCACAAATAAGGGGATTCAAGGCCGGAAGATTTTCATTTAATGTAAAAGGTGGAAGATGTGAGACTTGCAAGGGCGCCGGTGTAGAGACAATAGAGATGAATTATTTGCCGAATGTTTATGTAACTTGCAAAGAATGCAGCGGAAAAAGATACAATGCAGAAACATTGGAAGTGAAGTACAAGGGAAAGAACATTAATGATGTGCTAAAAATGACTATTTCTCAGGCCGTTACATTTTTTGAACATATTCCTTCAATAGTTCCAAAATTAAAGGCACTGGAGGACGTGGGCCTTGGTTATGTAAAGCTTGGACAGCCGTCAACAACTTTAAGCGGGGGAGAAAGTCAAAGAGTAAAATTGGCAACAGAATTATCCAAAAAAGACACGGGAACTTCACTTTATATACTGGACGAGCCAACTACCGGCCTGCATTTTGAGGATATAAAGGTATTGCTTAGCGTACTGCAGAAAATTGTAGATAAGGGAAATACCGTTGTTATAATTGAGCACAACCTTGATATTATTAAATCCGTTGATTGGCTGATAGATATGGGACCGGAAGGGGGACGCGGAGGAGGAAAAATAATTGCAGAGGGGACGCCTGAGAAAGTTGCTAAAAATAAAGCGTCCTACACAGGAAGATATCTCAAAAAGATTTTATATACAAATTCATAAATACCGGGCGGCAAGATTCCGCCTATAAATATTCTTGAAAATGGAAAAAATCAGGGTTTTTTGTAAAAACACAAACAAATATTACAGCACAAAGCCGGGTACCAGGCTTGTAGATTTCCTAAAGGAGATTAAATACAGGGAAGGAGAGCACCGCGTGCTAGCCGCGTACGTAAACAATCAATTAAAAGGACTCGGCTTTGAATTTTATATTGCATCAACCGTTGATTTTTTGGACATTACAAAAGAAGACGGCAGAAGAACCTACGTACGCTCCCTGAGTTTTCTTTTGCAACGCGCCATTTTTGATCTATATCCGGATTGTCTGTTGAGCCTTGATTATACACTGCCCAACGGCCTGTACGGAGAACTCAGGGATAAGAAAAATTTCTCTCTAACAGTTCCTACCACGGATGAAGATATCTGTAAGATTCTCGACAGAATGACAAAACTTGTTAAAGAAAATTTTCTGTTCATAAAGATCAAAAAAACAAATGCGGAAGCCCGGGCCCTATATGAATCTCACGGGCAGCAAGAAAAAGCAAAACTTCTTGAATCCATCGGGAGTATTTTTGCAAGCGTCTACTATCTTGATGGTTATGCCGATACTTTTTATGGCCCTATGCTATACTCTACCGGGTATTTGGAGGCCTATAATCTTATAAAATACAACGGCGGGTTCTGTCTCCAGGCTCCTGTCCCATATCCGCCGTACAACATGCCGCATGTAAAGTTCCAAGACAAACTGTTTGAAATATTCAAGGAAAACAGAGACTGGTGCGAAATAATAGGAGCAAAGGATATAGGCACCATAAACAAAGGTATCATAGAGGGGCATGCAAAAGAAATAATCCAAGTTTCCGAGGCATTGCATGAGCGGAAATTCGCCATAATAGCGGACAAAATTTTTCAGAAAAAAGATAAGGTAAAACTTGTTCTGATAGCAGGTCCGTCCAGTAGCGGAAAAACTACGTCTTCCAAACGTATTGCCCTGCAACTAAGGGTTCTGGGATTAAACCCAATAGTAATTTCCATGGATGATTTTTTTGTAGACAGAGAACATACGCCAAAAGATGAGAACGGAAATTATGATTTTGAATCTATAAACGCGCTTGATCTGGACCTGCTTAACACTGAATTGAACCAACTGTTTGAAGGAGAAGAAATTGTTCTGCCCCGCTTTAATTTTGAGGCCGGCTCACGCACCATGGACGGGAAAAAGATCAAAATGACCGGTGATGATATAGTTGTGATGGAAGGCATTCATGCACTGAACCCCACACTTACGGAAAAAATTTCACCGGAGAAAAAATTCAAAGTCTATGCCTCTGCATTAACCTCATTATCAATTGATGAGAACAATTCCATCTCTACTACCGACAGCCGCCTTTTGAGAAGAATGGTTCGCGACAGCAATTTCCGCGGAATAAGTGCCGAGGATACAATCCTGCGCTGGAAAAGCGTAGTTGCTGGAGAGAATAAAAATATTTTCCCTTATCAGGAAAATGCAGATATAATGTTCAATTCTTATCTGATCTATGAGTTGCCGATGCTTAAATTTTATGCCGAATCTTTGCTCCGCAGAATACCACCCATCTCCCCTGCATACGCAGAGAGTCTGAGAATGATCAAATTCCTTTCATACGTGGTGGAATTAAATCCGGAAGAACAAAAGTGCATACCGCCTACATCAATAATGCGTGAATTTATCGGCGGAAGTTCATTCAATTATTGAAATTAACACTCCGCGTCTAATTATTATTTTTATTCCTTAACACAACGCACCGAAAAGCCGAACGCACGATTGTGGCTGTTTGACGGATCCACGTAGCTGCTGGCGAAGTCCATGTGGCACGAGTACCTCACCGTTGCGGAAGCCGAGGCAGACCAGTAGTCGCCGTACGCACCCACGTTGCAGAGACCCCCATTGCCGCAATCCCGATAACCTGCAGCTGGCCAAAAGCCGGCTGTGATTGCACTCCATGTGACTCCGTAATTTGCAAATGTTCCCACACTGCTTGTTCCCGTTCCGTTAGCTCCCAACGCACTCCATGGAGAATATCCACCCTCACATGCCGGAACCCTCCAACCCGCAGGACACGGATCGAATATGGTTTTTGCTGTTGGAGCGGATATTGAGGCTCCGCCCCATAATGCTCCGTTCTGGGAGGAAATGCTATTGGTAGATGTATACCAATCATAACCCGTACTAGAATTATTTATTCCTTTATAAAATATTGTCGGATTCTTTATTGTATTTTCCAAATTATTGTCTGTACTTACCGTTTCTTCCTTACTTAGGAATGTGAAACTGTTTCCGCTTCCGTCATATACACTCGTCTCGGTTTGTGAATCAAATGAGGATGAAGCCGTAAACGGATCCTTTCGTCCCCACTGATAGTGCAACCCTATCGTTCCTGTATTGCCTGCCGTAGTAGAAGTAGCTCCTAAATTCCTATCCATAAATGTATAAATATGACCTCCACTATTAGTTACACTGTAAGTTGTTCCGTTGGAGGGGGTATCCGGATCATAATTCGTTACCCAGATATGCCAGCTCCACAGTATATCTCCGCTGCAACCGCTGCCGCTGTATGCCGCTATCACTGCATTACCGCTGTCAGAGGAAGAGGTTGTCACCTTTACCGTCTTATTACTGCTACTGAAATCACTTATGCTTATCAAATCCTTGGAACTCTCCCACACTATACCCACCGATGCCGGAGAGAAGACCACACCGAGTCCCGTACCCGCCGTGGCACCACCGTTGCCCCTAACATCCACAGGAATGGTTAAACTTGCCCCAGGAGATATTATATAGCAATTGGCAAGCGGATTATATATATTCACATTGATATTATAGTTTTTCCCTGCCTCAAGAGATGTCAAACCTGCATCGGATGTATTTACAGACGTGG